>JBEGJD010000542.1:0-4628 GCA_041184765.1 Verrucomicrobiota bacterium
ATTGACGTCCGCCGGTTCCATCGCGTGCGGCTTGAGGAGAACGGCCGGCCGCGTACTTTGTCAGTCGAGAAACACACATGAGCCTTCCCGTCGCCAACCACGCCTTTGCCAGTGACAACACCGCGGGCGTTTGCCCGGAGGCCTTCGCGGCCTTGGCGGCCGCCAACGAGGGCTGCCTGCCGAGCTACGGCGATGACGTCCACACCGCGGAGGCCCGCCGGTTGATCGCGGAGATGTTCGGACGCGAATGCGACGTGCACTTCGTCTTCAACGGCACGGCCGCCAACGCCGTCGTGCTCGCGTCCCTTTGCCGCTCGCATCATGCCGTGCTCTGCCACGTGATGTCGCACGTCGAGACCGACGAGTGCGGCGCGCCCGAGTTCTTCACCGGGGGGGCCAAGCTGCTGCCGATGCCGGGTGAACTCGCCAAACTTCGCGCCGAGGACCTCGGCCCCGCGTTGCACCGCGGTCACGGCATCCACTTCCCGAAGATCCGCGCCGTTTCCGTGACGCAGACGACCGAGTTGGGGACATTCTACTCCCCGGCCGAGCTTGGTGCGCTGGGGGAGTTCGCACGGACGCACGGATTCGCGTTCCACCTGGACGGAGCGCGCTTCGCGAACGCCGCCGCGACGGCCCGCGACCGGGGGCTGACGCCCGCCGATATCTCGTGGCGGGCCGGCGTCGACGTGCTGTGTCTCGGCGGTACCAAGAATGGTCTGCTCAGCACCGAGGCCGTCGTCTTCTTCAACCGCGAGTTGGCGCGGGAGTTCGACTACCGGGTGAAGCAGGCCGGCCAGCTGGCATCCAAGATGCGGTTTGCGGGCGCCCAATGGGCGGCGGTTTTGCGCGATGGCGCTTGGCTGCGGCACGCGGATCACGCCAACCGTATGGCGCGACGTCTGGCCGACGGGTTGCAGGGCCTTGGCCTTACGCTCATCGCCCCGACCGAGGCCAATGGCGTCTTCGTGGAAATGCCCGGTGCGCTCACCCACGGCCTCGAGGCGCGCGGATGGCACTTCTATCGTTTCGTCGGCGAGCACGGTTACCGGCTGATGTGCTCTTGGGCGACCACCGAGGACGACGTAACCGAGTTTCTCGCCGACGCGCGCGAAGTCCTGGTGTAGGCACCTTTAGGGGCCGGCTCGCCGCGCGGCTGCGAGGCTTTCACGCAACCGGTCGTCACCTGGCCTGAGCCGCAGTGCGGTTTCAAACCGTTCCGCGGCCTCCCTCGCCCGGCCGGTGAGAAGCAGAACGTTTCCCAGATTGGCGTGCGCGTCGGCGTCATCGGGACGGATACGGGCAAGCGCGCTGAAGTGGCGCTCCGCGGCGGCTAGGTCCTCGCGGCGGGCGGCCAATAGCCCAAGCCGGCGATGCGCCTCCGCGTGGTGGGGGTCGAGGGTGAGCACGCGCTCATACTTCGTCTTCGCTTCGTCAGTCCGGGCGGCGCGTTCCGCCAAACGTCCGAGCTGCGCGTAGGCCTCCGCGAGATCCGCCTCAAGCGCGAGTGCGGCGTGGAGGTGGTTCTCCGCCTCGCCGGTCCGGTTCAAAGCGGCGAGCGCGACGCCGAGATTGAAATGAACATCAGCCCCCGGGCGTCGGCGCAGCGCTTCCTCGAAATGAGGCATTGCCTCCGCGGCGCGGCCGGCGCGCGTGAGCGTGACACCAAGATTGAAACGGGCGTCGGGGTGCGCGGGCGCGATGCGCAGCGCGGCTGAAAAGTCATCCTCGGCTGCGGCGAGGCGGCCCTCGGCCAGTTCCAACACACCGCGATTGTAGCGGGCGGGCGCGTAGGCCGGATCAAGTTGGATGGCGCGGTCGAGGTGCTCGCGGGCCTCGCCGATTCGTCCCTCCTGGCGCAAGGCGAGCGCGAGGTTGTTGTGGGCGCGCGCATTCCCGGGGCGCGCCGCCACACTCGAGGACCACAGGGCCACCGGGTCCAGGTAGGTGGAATTGCGGGCGATGGTCGTGGCGGTCAACGAGACCGCCGCGGCGCCGAGCAGCCAGCCGCGGGCGCGACCGAGTCGGACCGAGAGTAGAACGATCGCCGCCACGGGCGCGGCGAGCGGCAGGTACATCCGGTGCTCCGCGATCGTCTGCGCCACCAGCGGCACGAAGCTGGAGCTGGGGGCCAGCAGAACGAAGAACGCGGCGCCAACGAACCCGGCGACGGGTCGTCGCGCCACCGCCCAGCCCGTCGCGCCCAACGCCGCCAAGATAAACAATCCTTCCGGGACCACTTTGATCGCCGATTTCACCACGGCGGTGCCGTAATCGAGCACCAGCGGGTGCGGCCAAAAGGTGAGTCGCACGTAGATTACGAGCGCCTCGCATTGCGTCAGCAGGTACTGCCAGACCGATACCCCGCGGTCGAAGCCGGCCGCCGCGCCGCGGGCGCCGCCCGTCAGGAATAGCAGACTCGCAAGCGCTAGCCACGCGGCCGCGAGCCCGAGGTGGAGGCGGCGCCGGTTTTGCCACGCCACGCGGAACGTTCCCGCGAAAAAGGTCCGGTCGAGCAGTAGCGCGACCACTGGCGCCGTAACCATGACCTCCTTCACCGCCATGCCCGCCGTGCACGCCGTCACCGCTACGACCGCCCAGCGCCTCCGGGCTGCGTCACGTAATACTTTACTTTGGGCGTGGCGCGCGACCGCGAGTAGCGTGACCAGGTAAAAAAGGCCGCACAGGGACTCGGTGCGCTGCGCGATGCAGGTCACGGTTTCTGTCTGCAACGGATGTACGCTCCAAAGGAGCGCGGCGAGGAAAGCACTCTCCTCCGCACCTGCCTTGAAACGCGGACCGAGGACCGGTCCGTGGAGAAGCGCCCGCAGCAGCTGGAAAAGGGCCAGTGTCGCTGCGAGGTGAATCAGGATATTGGTCGCCCGGAATCCCGCCGGGTTCAGTCCCCACAGCGCATGATCCAGGGCGAAAGAAGCGTTGACCAGCGGCCGGCCGGTAGTGGTGCCGCCGTCGGCCGGCGGACGAAGGATTTCCCAAGAAAGAAAATCGCGGATCGTCGCGTTGCGGACGATCGCGGCGTGATCATCGAAAACGAACGGCGCGCGCAGCGTGGGCGCGTAGGCGAGTACCACCGCTGCGGCGAGGAGCGCGGGGCGCAGCCAAGTGGTGAGGCGGTTGGTCGCCATGAGGAACGTTTCTGAGGGTGCGCCGAGACGGGCCACAAAAAAGCTCCCCGCGCGGAGGAGCTTTAGAGAAAGCGGCAATGCCTTCGGCTGCTTAGAAATCGAGGGTGGTGGTGAGCACGAATTGCCGCGGATCGATGATGCGGAACGCCCAAGGGGAACCGTCGAAGTTGACCGCGGTGGGCAGCAGGCGGCCGCCCTCGGTGAGGTTATTCACATTCAGCTGCACCTTGAGGCCGTAGCGTTCCTTGAGGATTCGGCGGCTGTAAGAGACCCACACGTCGGTGTAGAAATTACCCTGATCGTACACGGGCTTCGTCGGGTCCGCGACGTTGATGACGGTCGGAGCGGTGCGGGGGTCGCCGACCTTGCCGAGGAAACCGACCGCGGCCTTCGATTCCCACCGTTGGGCGCCGCCGACCGAGAATCCCTTCAGGCGGCCGGAGGAGAAGCGGTAATTGGTGATGAGGGCGCTGTGGTACTTGCGCTGGGCCGGGGCGGAAACGCCCTCCAGCGCCTTCGCGAGACCGACCTGCGACTGCACGACGTTGTTGAAGTACGCCTGCGGGCTCGTGTTGCCGTCGGTGTTCTCGACCTGGGCCACGCTGGCGAAGCCGTAGCCGGTCCAGAAGTTCTTCAGCGAGTAGCGCCGGCCGTTGGCGTCGGTGAAGTCAGGAATCTCGGGAGCCGCCATCGACTCCCAGACTGGCAGCCGCGTGGCGAGCCAGGCGTCGTACTGAGGGGCGATGTTGCGGTACGTGGTCTCCTGTTTGTCGGCGGTGACCTTGAGGGTCCAGTTGGGGGTCGGGTTGTAGGTGAGCTGCAACTCGACGCCCTTAGCCTTGCTGTCCTGCGTGCCGCCGACGCTGGTGCCGGCGTAGTAGTTGTAGGGCAGTTTCAGCAGATCCCAGATCTTCTGCTGGTTGGCCTGGTCGTTCACCGGGTTGACGGTGTCGGAGTTCCAGTTGGTGACCGACGTGATCTGAGCGAGCGTGCGGCCGGCGGCGATGCCGTTGCGGATGCGCTGGACGGTGCTGGCCCACGGGATGCCCGTGGTGGTGTCGGAGTAGGCGAGGCGCGTGAGCAGCGTGCCGGCGGCCGAGGTGCGCTCGCTCTGGCTCTCGGTCTCGTACCAAGTGACGCGCGCGACGAGTTTGTTCTGCAGGGCGCTGAAACCGAGACCGAGGTCCTTGGTCTTGCCGGTCGGCTTGGGCAGGGGGTTGCCGAAGTAATCGGTCTGGTATGTGGCGGGAGGGTTAAAATTATCGGACTTGTTGTAATACGCCGTGACGCTCTGGAGGAACTCGGCGAACGAGGAGCCGCGCGAGTTCAGCAGGAAGAGGTTGTTCTTCAGCGGACGGAATGCGACGCCCATGGATTTCGTATCGCCCTCAAGAAGATCCCAGCGGTTCCAGCGGTTCATGACGAGGTCGCGGTTCACGCGACCGGATACGCCGTTCACGAAGAGCTGCGCGTTGGTCATGG
>JBEGJD010000543.1:0-3412 GCA_041184765.1 Verrucomicrobiota bacterium
CGGCCGGAGTGGTTCAAGCTTCGACTGGAACGCGCAAATTCGGAAACCGTCGCCGAGCTTTCCCTCCGCTTGCTGGCCGGCACGCAACGTCGGATCGAGGCTCACTTGGTGGAACAAGGACAATGGGTCGCGAGCGCAACCTCCGGCTACCGCGTCCGGCCCGAAAAACGCACCCATCCTTCGGTTAAGCTCATCCTCCCGCTCGCCGCCTGGAAGGGAAACGAAGCCGTGGTGTACGTGCGCACGGAGTGCGACTTCCGGACGCCGCTGGATCCGATGCTGCTCAACCGGATCGAAGTGGAACGGGAGGGCGACACGCACCTTGCGCTGACGGTCGCCTACTACTCCGGAGCCTTCTTCATCCTGCTCGTCCAGGCAGTGCTCTATTTTTATTTCCGGGAACGGGCCATCCGTGACTACCTGCTGCTTACCGCCGGCTTTCTGGCCACGGCCTTGGTGCGGAGCGGGCACTTCGACTTCGCCCTCGGCGGGGCGTTCGGCAGTTCCTTTTACTTGGGCGACTGGGCCCTGCCGCTACGCCTGCTTACGATGTTCCTGATCATCGGGGCGTTTCGCAGCTTCTTTGAACTCCGGTCGAACGCTCCCCGCCTCGACTCCGCCCTCAGCCTTCTCGCGATCGCGCTGGGGGCAGCATGCGTCGTGAGCACGGTTCTTCCGGCGCGACTCCTGGCCATTTCCGTACCACTCGCCAGCCTCCTCACCGCGACCGCCATTCTGGCCACGTGTTTTGTCGCGGTGCGCGCCCGCATGATCGGCGCCCGCCTGATCTGCACCGGATGGTTGGGGTTGCTGCTGCTGGCGCTCTACACCGCCGCCACCTCTCTGGGCTGGATCTCCGATTTTCTCGGGGGCACGGCCGCACTCTACGTTCTCGCCGCGCTCTGGGAGCTCCTCTTTAACACCCTCGGTCTCGCCTACAAATTCCGACACCTCCAGCAGGTGCGTCACCAGAAGGAATTGCGCGAACTGGAACTGGCTGGGCTGGAACGAATGGTACGGGTGCTGTGCCACGATCTGAGCACCCCGCTCGCCACCATCGGCATGACCACCGACCTGTTGCAGCTCAACCGGGAGGCAGGGCGAACGGTGGATCTGGACGCAACCACCCACCGCCTGCAGGTCGCCGTGAAGTCGATCAAGGAAATCGTCGATTCCACGCGAAACGTGGAGGCGCTGAAACTCCACGGTGGGAACCTTCCGCTGGAGCCGGTCGACCTCTGCGCCGTGTTCGACGACGCCGAACGCATGGTGCACGACAAGCTCAGCCGGAAGCGACTCACGTTGCGCAAGACCGATTGGCCTGAGAACGCCGTCGTGCTGGCCGAGCCGCGCATGCTGCGGCTCAGCGTCATCGCCAATGCCCTTTCCAACGCCGTGAAGTTCAGCTCCTCCGGAGGGACCATCGAAGTCAGCCTGCGGCAGGAAGGTGCGTCGATGGTGCTGCGCATCCGCGATCACGGCGTGGGCATCCCCCGAGAAATGCGCGAGGCCTTCGAACGCTCCGGACGCATCCAGAGCCGGCGGGGCACGATGAACGAGGAAGGCACCGGTTTTGGAATGACGCTGATGCGTGACTTCACCAAGGCGATGCGCGGAGAGTTCCGGCTGGAATCGCGGACGGCCGAGGAGTCAGGCACCGACCACGGAACGACCGTCGAAATCCGGCTGCCCGTGGCGGTCACCGCAGCGTCGGTTCTCCGCTGAGCAGGCGCGGGCGGCCCGGCGCCGGCGAAAGGATCGCCATTGCCCATGCCCCGCGGGGCGCCTTTTCTCTCAACGCCCCGTGCGGCACCGCCGCCGTTTCAACCATGAAGAACCCTGCCCTGCTTCGTCTCGTCCTCGCGTCCGTCCTTGTCTGCCTCGCGCCCGCCACGCTCCCCGCGGAGGCGCCCGCGACCGGGACGGTCGAGGGTCGGATCCTCAACCCCCGCAGCGGAGCTGTCGCCGAGGGCGCGCGGGTGAGCGTGGAAGGCACTTCGCTCGTCGCATTCACCGACGCCGACGGCGTCTATCGCCTCGGCGATGTGCCGGCCGGGGAAGTTCGTCTGCGCGTTTTCTACACCGGATTCGCACCTCAATTCGAGAAGGCCGTCCTTGAGCCGGGCCGTGTGCTCAGCCGCGACATCACCCTCATCGCGACCGGCGCCACCGGTACCGCCGCGGCCGAAACCGTCGTGAAACTGGACCAATTCGTGGTCGGCGAGGCGCGCGAGATGGAGGCGGCCGCGATCGCGATCAACGAGCAGCGCTTCGCCAACAACGTGAAGACCGTGGTCTCGACCGATGAGTTTGGCGCCGTCGCGGAAGGCAATGTGGCGGAATTCCTGCGCTACCTGCCGGGACTCACCGTCGACCTGAGCGGCGGCGACGCACGCTTCGTCTCGATCGACGGTGCCCCCGCCGCCAACACCCCCGTAACCCTCGGCGGCCTGAGCCTCTCCTCCCCGACCGGCACGGCCCGCGCGGTCGAGGTCGGGTTCTTCAACTTGAATAACATCTCGCGGATCGACGTGTCGATGTCGCCCACGCCCGACTCCCCCGGTTCCGCGCTCGCCGGCTCGATCAACATGGTGCCGCGCAGTTCGTTCGAGCGCGCCCGCCCCGTCTTCAACGGCAGCGTCTACGTCATGGCCCGCGACGACCACCTCAAGTTCGGTGGACAGCGCGACTTCTACCGCGAGCCCCGCCGCGTGGTGCACCCCGGTTTCGACCTTTCGTGGATCGTTCCCGTCAACAAGCGCTTCGGCTTCTCCGTCGCCACCGGCTATTCCACCCAGTTCTCCCATCAGGTCGGCCACACCAACACGTGGCGCGGCGTCAGCACCGCGACCACCGGCACCGCGTTCCCGCACACCGTGCCCGGCAAGCCCTACCTTTCGGCTTACCAGTATACCGATTCGCCCAAGGAGTCCCAGCGCGACTCGCTCGGCGTCACGCTCGACTACCGCCTGTCGGCCCACGACCGCATCTCGCTCTCGTACCAGTACTCGTCATTCGACGGCTGGATCGCCGCGCGCAACCTCCAGTTCAATCCCACCCAGATCGTTCCCGGCACCTTCACCACGGAGTCGGTCCAGGGCGTCCCCGGCGCCGGCAACATCCAGATCACCAGCGGCAACGGCCGCGTGCGCGAGAACCGCACCTACATGCCAACGTTCAATTGGCGCCACGACGGGCCGGTATGGAAATTCGACGGCGGCGTCGGCCGCGCCTACGGCAAAAACGCCATCCGCTCGATGGACAAGGGCATGTTCCTCACCGTCATCGGCCGCCGTTCCAACGTCACCGTCAACTTCGACCAGATCATCGATACCCGTCCGGGCATCATCACGGTCCTCGACGGCACCACCCGAGCGCCCGTCGACCCCTACCGCATCGACACCTACTCGTT
>JBEGJD010000544.1:0-2952 GCA_041184765.1 Verrucomicrobiota bacterium
CGGCCCCCTCGCCTCCCGGGTCACAACCTTGGTCACCGTCCTACCGGATCCCCGAGCTCCTGATTTCCAGATTCCCCCGGCTCGATTCCCGCCTTTCCGGCTTTCCACATTCCTCCGAAACCCGGGGAGAACCACGAAACCCCCCAATGGCACGAATCCGAGCCAGGCGGCCCCCGGACCACTCGGAAAACACGGAAACTCCCCCGGCCCAGCCTCCGTAACCTCGGATTTTTCTCCGTGACCTCTGTGACCACGGATTGGTCCGCCTTCGCCCGAAACCCTGAGCTCCTGATTTCCAGATTTACCCGGCTCGTTTCCCGCCTTTCCGGCTTCCCACATTCCCCCCCCCCCCCACTGCCTCCGCGCGCTCGGATTGTCTCTCCGTGATCCCTGTGTCCAGCTGGTTGGCCTTCCTCATCCCGGCCAGCGTTCAGACCGCCACCACACACCGCAGCCGGGTACTGACGAGCACGGTCCGGATTTTTTCCGCGGGTAGTTTCAGCGCGGTCGCGACAGCGCGACGGTAGGCGGCCAGCTGTCCGGCGTGGCGTTCACGGAGCGCGTTCGCGTCCGGAACCTGATCGGTCTTGAAGTCGATGATCAGCGCTTCGCGCACGTCGCCGGACGGATCGCGTCGCAGCACCAGGCGGTCGATCACGCCGCTCCACCACTCCCCCGCGTCGGTGAACTCGATCGGGAGCTCCCGCAGCGCCTCGTCGCGCAGACCTTCAGCCCGGAAAAGCGCCGCCACATCCGGCAGCTCGAGACACGCGCGCACATCGGCTACCGCGGACTCCAGACCGCTCAGCGCCAAGTCCTGCCCGAGCCACTCGACTTGCTCAAAGACCTTGTGCACCGCCGTGCCGTAATCCGTCGCGGCCGCAATCGCGGACACCGGTACCGTCGACCGTGGACCTGCTGCGTGCCCGGCGTCGGAGGGCCGCATCCGCCGGCGCCGCGGTTCGGCCGGCAGTAGCGCCGGCGCGGCCACGACCGGACCCGCCTCCCCCTCGCGCTCCAAACCTTCCGCGAATTCACGCGAGCCCCGCTCCCACGCGAGGACCGAAGCGCCCCACGGGCCTCCCGCTTCCGTTTCGGCGGCGCGAGCCGGGGCGATCCCAAGCCCGCCGAGCACCCAATCACGCGCATCGGCTTTCCGTCCGCGCGTCGCTTCGCGCATGATCACAAACGTCGCCTCCTTGGCCCGGGTAAGCGCCACGTAGAGCACGCACAGCGCCTCGTGCTGACGCATCGCGTGCTCCGCCTCCGCCGCCTGCTCCAGATCCGGCATCCAGCCCCGCAGCCACTTCGGCGGATGCGCGACACACCCGACCGGGCGTCCGTCGCCGTCGCGCAGCATCATGAACGAAGGCGGTGAACCCGATCCAAGGTCGAGATCCGGTAGAAAAACGACGTCGAACCCGAGGCCCTTCGCCTTGTGGATCGTCATCACGTGGATGGTGCCGCGCGCCGCAGTCTCGCGCACCGTCAGCCGCCGCACGGCCTCGAGCCATTCGACCAGTTCGAGGCCGCGACCGGAGCGCCGCGCGAGTTCATCCAGATGCCCCAGGCAGAAGCGCACGTGGGCATCCGGCTCCGTCGCCGCAAGCCGCGCGCACCAAACGGACGTCACCGCGGCCGCGCCCTCCGCCGCCACCCGCGCGGTCCAATGCCGCCACAACGCCGCTTCAGAGACATCGCCGGCGCCGGCCAACGGCTCGCGCAACAATTCCCCGAGCGGGGTGAGCGCCGCGTGCCCAAAGCCGAAGCGGTGTCCGGGTGAAAGCATCCACCGCAACGCGTCCACGATCGCCGCGACGACCGGCGATTGCTCCGCGAGCGCGCAGTCACCCTCGACCATGACCTGCGTAACGCCATGCCTGCGCAACCACGCCGCCACCGCCTGCGCGTTGGCGCCGCGCCTCACCAGAATCGCGCATGAAAGGTCGCGTTCCAGCGGACGGACCCGCTCCAACGCATCTCGGATCGCCGCCGCCTGCCCCGCCATACGCTCGCCTTCCTCGGCCTCGCCGCTCGCCGCCACGGTCTCGTCCGGATCCGGATCCCGCGCCAAAAGCACCGCCGCGTAACCCGCGCGTTCGCGGAGTTTATCCGCCGCGACGTGATCCTGGAAACGCCAACGGGCCAGCGCCGCCGCACGCAGGGCTTCCGGCGCGCGCAGGCGCGGATTCCGCTCGGGCGAACACACCGCGTTCACCAACTCCAGCACCGCCGGACGCGACCGCCACGACTCCGCGAGCTCCTGCACGGCGAAACGGCCGGGGTAATTCGCCTCCAGGTCGTCGAACAGTCGTGGTTCCCCGCCACGCCAGCCGTAGATCGACTGCTTGGTGTCACCGACCACGAAGACCGACTTGGTGCCGGCGTCATCCTGCAACGCCTCGTCAAGCCACGGCTCGAGCACCCGCCATTGCTCGCGGCTGGTGTCCTGGAATTCATCCACCAGCCAGTGATCGAAGCTCTGGTGCCAGCGGAACGCGAGGGCCTGCAGCGCCTGTTCCGATCCGAACGCGCCGCCGCGTTCCGGATCGAGCAACCGCGCGAGGTCGGCGAACGCCAGCCGGCCGCGTCGCCGCGCCAGACGTTCGTAGGCCTCGTCGTAGCGCGCCAAGACCGTGTGCAACGCCGCCGTGCGTTCGCACAACTCCGCGTGCTCCGCCGTGAGCCAAGCGCTGAGAATGCGACCCAGCGGGTTCATGATCGAGGCCGGCACCACGCACGGCGTCTTCGAGTTCGATTTCGGCCGGCACTCCCACGTGTCCGGCCAAGCATCGCGCAGGAGCCGGAGCCGGCCATCCGGCTTGAGCCATGACGGCGGATCGTCGCCCGCCGCTCCCGGCCGTCGCGCGGCAATCCATTCCAGGGAGGAAACCAGACCGTTGGTGACGAGGGAAGACGAGAGCTCCGCCGCCTCTACCACCTTGATCAGTC
>JBEGJD010000545.1:0-3818 GCA_041184765.1 Verrucomicrobiota bacterium
CGGTCGGCCGCGCGCGAGCTCCGATGCTCGCGTCCTTCGAGCAGCCAAAGCTCGAGGTGGCGACCCCAGCGTACCCGACGTTCGCCGGGCGAGGGCAGGGCGGTTTGTTCACGGAAAATCCTGAGACCGTCCTCAAACGTCAGGTCGCCGCTGCGATCGCCCGGGCGCGAGTCGTCGGTGAGAGTGTCGTGGTCGTCGCGCATGAAGAACGCGCCGGTCGCTCGGTGAAAGTCCCGCAGGGTCGGTAGCGCATACATCCGCGCCCAGTGATAGCGCGCGAGCGTCTCATTGAGCGCGTGCACCGGGCCGTGGTCGTAGTAGAGCACGTCGCCGGTGTTGATCATGAAGTCGGCGCCGCCCCGTTGCATGGCGGGATAAATTGCGAGGCCGTCGGGCCGGTCCTGGTCCTCGTATTGCTGGCAGGACATGACGGCGAAACGTGCCGAGGCAGCGGCTTGTGCCGCGGGGGCGGTGACGAACTCACCCGGCAGCGAGGAGGTGGGGGTGCCATCCTCCGTGGCGCGCGCCTCGACGACCACGTCATAACGCGCTCCGGAGCGCAGGCCCTCAAGCCGGATTACGCGGGTGAAGTCGCGGCTGACGTCGACCGGCGCCCACGGGGTTTCGCGCCACGTGTTTTCACCCTTCACGCGGTAGCGCACGCGAGTCTGGCCGGGTGCGCCGATCGCCGCACCGCGGATCGAACCCCAGTCCGTCCCCTCCGGGAAAACCACCCGCGGACGCCCGCGCGGGTACATCGCATTGTCTCGGAGCGGGCGCTCTTCCCCGGAGGCTGCGTCGATGATCGTGACCTTCGGCAAGGGTCGGTCGATGCCAGCGGCCGCGGGGTCACGCGTGACGCGTGTCCAGACCAGGACCGAATCAACGGACGGCTCGACGAGCTTGAAGCCCGTTGCTTGGTGGACCGGCGCGGGCGCGGCGCCAACCGTGGCGAGGAGCAAGAACAGCGGTAGCGGCAGACGGGGTGGTTTCATGCGCGCCGCTACGCTTCCGCCGGTGCCAGCGGTCCCGCGAGCAGTATTTTCCGCACAATAGGGAAATCCCGATCCCTCTGCTCCGATGCGTCTACCGGGCCATTTAACCACGGAGAGACGGAGCCATCGAGTACGGAGCGAAGCCGGAAATCAGGAGGTCGGGGTCGCGGCGAGGCTCTATTGTGTCGGCGGTCCATTCGAAGAGTCGTGTGCTTTTGCCACGGCTGGGGCGGCTGAAGCTTGCCACGCGTTTTCTTTGTCCCGCGCCTTCGTGTCTCCGCGGCGGGAGGGATGAAGCGATCTGTTGCGGGACTTGCGGCCGGTTGCTCGGGTTGTTTTCTGACTTCCGCTCCCCTGATGACTCCTTCGCTTTCCCGGCCCGCTTGCATTTCGGGCGCCTGGCGGCTGCCGGCGCAGTGCGTACTCCTCCTTCTGGTCGGGGTTTTTTTATCCGCGCAGCCGCCTGCGCCTCCCTCGGTGGATGATCCGACTTTGGTGCCTGATCGCACGGAGCAGTCCTACGAGGCCCAGCCGGGTGAGGTGGAGGTTGTTTTTACGTTTCGCCTGCGGAACGTCTCGCCGCAGCCGGTGGTGATCACGGATGTGAAGACCTCGTGCGGCTGCACGGTGGCGCGGATGCCGGCGCGTCCGTGGATCATTCCTCCCGGAAAAACCGAGGAGCTTAAGCTGGCGTTCGACATGCGGGGGCGCACCGGGTTGCAGACCAAGACCGCGACCGTGGAGACGGAACGCGGGCGGCGCATGCTTACCATGAATATCCGCATCCCCGCGGCTCCGGCGATGGCGGCCGACCCCGGGGCTCGCGAGCGCAACCAGGCTCTGGCGAAGGCGGACCGGCAGGCGGTTTTCAAAGGAGACTGCGCCCGCTGTCACACGGTCCCCTCGATCGGTTTGACGGGCGGGGACCTGTATAAGGCCGCCTGCGGGATCTGCCACGACGCGGAGCATCGCGCCTCATTCGTGCCGCTGCTGAAGGACCTGCAGCGTCCCGCGGATCGCGACTACTGGCGCGCGATGGTGGTGGCGGGTAAGCCCGGGACGCTGATGCCGGGGTTTTCAGCCGACATGGGCGGCCCGCTCAACCGCATGCAGATCGACTCGCTCGTGGAGTACCTGATTGCGAACTATTCGGCTCCGCCGGTTCGGAAGTAGCTCCGGGCTGAACCCGGAAGGTATCGCTGGCCTTTATTTTCACTCCTAGGTGCTCGGCGGGGTGCCGCAAAGCGCGCAGAGTGTTCGTCTTACCCTTCCCCAAACATGGCTGGAACTCACCCGCCGGTTCTGGTCCGGGACGCCACGCGACCGGTGCAGAGGTTCCCCGCCAGTCGCGTTACCGGGCAACGAGTTTGTTCCGAGGCTCTGGAGTGGACGGGCTGTCCCCGGAGTCTGTAGGTGCCAGCTATGCACGGATCGAAGGCTTTGCGCACGGTGCCGGAGAGAACCTGATCTCCGGCTTGCTTTCCGGTTTCTACTCGGCACCTACGTCTTTCGTCGCCGGGCATCCGCTCCTTACCCCGAAACCATCACCCCGCCGTTTCCGCCGAACCCGGCAAGGTTCCGCGGATTCCACCCCAGCCGATGTCTTTCCTCAGAACTTTCCGTGCGATCGTTTCGCTCGCCTCGCTCGCCCTCGCGTCCGCGGCGACGGCCCCCGTCCCCGGGTTGATCACGGGTAACGTCAGCAATGCCGCCACGCGCAACCTTCTGCCGGGGGCGCGGGTCGAGATTCCCTCCCTGTCGCTGATGGTGCTGGCCGACGACACGGGCCGTTATGAATTGCCGGGCTTGCCCGCCGGCAACCACGAGTTGCTCGTGACCTACATCGGACTCGACCCCGTGCGCCGGACCGTCGTGGTCGGCGAGGGCGTGCGAGTGAGTCAGGATTTCGAGCTCACCACCGCGATCTACCGGCTGGACCAGTTCAAGGTGGTCGGTGAACGCGAGGGCGACGCGGCGGCGATCACCGCGCAGCGCAACGCGGAGAACGTGCGCAATGTCGTCGCCGCCGATTCCTTCGGCAACCTGCCCAACCTCAACGCGGCCGAGGTCGCGATCCGGCTTCCGGGCATCGCCGGCAATCCGGACGATGGCGGGACCTACACCGGGTTCACCATCCGCGGCATGGGTCCCGGACTCAATTCCGTGACCCTCGACGGCGGTCCGCTCACCGGCCAGGGCGGCATGGCCCGGAACACGATGCTGAATAATTTCAGCGGAACGATGCTGGAGCAGATCGAGCTGATCAAAGGGCACACGCCCGACAAGGGAGCCGATTCCCTCGGCGGCACCCTGAACCTCCGTAGCCGTTCGCCGCTCAGCCTCCGGGAGCCGCGCCGCACCAATTACAGTCTCAATCTGCGCACCGCTCCCTCCTTCACGGAGCAGATCCCGGCCCGCGAGTCCCACCGCGTGCATCCGGTGCTCAATGTCGCCCACCAGCAGGTCTTTGATGCGCCCGGAGGCGAAAGGAACCTGGGCGTCTCGCTGAACCTCTTTTACAGCGAGAACGTCGTCGCTTATTTCTCCTCGGTGCGCGACTTCGAGAACACGACGCGCGAACCCGCCTACCTTTGGGATTACCGGACGACGGATTTCTACGCGAACCGCAAGCAATGGAGTGTGAACCTCAAGGCGGAGCACCGGCTGTCTCCGGCCACCCGGCTCCGGTTCAACGCGATCTACAACGACACCAACGTCACCGACCGGCGCACCCACGAGTTGCGGGCCTACACGAGCCAGACGGTGGGCACGACGGGCACCGCCGGCATCCTTCCCGGTTACACGAGCCGTATCACGGAGGTC
>JBEGJD010000546.1:0-3659 GCA_041184765.1 Verrucomicrobiota bacterium
GGTCCGTCGCGCGCTGATCGCGTTGATTCTCTCGCTGGTTGTGGTGACGACCGCGGCGGTGACGGCGTTTCTGCCGCGTTGGTACCTCGCCACGACCAAGATCCGCGTCGAGAAGCCGGAAGGGGAGGTGAAACTTTTCCAAGCCCAAGGGGGCGGAGGGTACGATCCCTATTTCCTGCAGGATCAATTCCGGATCATGCAGTCCGAGAAGGTGCTTTACCCCGTCATCGAGCGCCTCGGGCTTAACGCCAAGCTCGCGCCCTTGCTGGGGGCGGCCGGACCGCTGCCGTCCGCGGTGACGTACCGGTACCTCGTCGAGAGCATGCTGCGGGTGGAATCCCAGCGCAGTTCCTCGCTCATTGAGATCAATGTGTTCGCGCAGGACGCCCGCCTGGCGGCGGACATCGCGAACGAGATCGCGCGCACCTACTCGGCGGACCGGATCGCGGTGGCGACATCGGACCAGAGCGAGGGACTCGCCCAGTTGCGCAAGGAGCTCGCGGCGCAGGAAGCGGTGGTCACCCGGCAGCGTGACGCCGTTGAGAAGCTGCGAAAGGATCTCAACATCTCCGGGGTCGATCTTAACGCGCGCTACTCGGACATGGAGATCGAGACGCTGCGCCAGATGCAGAACACGCTGATCGCGCTCAGCGTCGACGCCATCGGCCGCAAGACCCGCTGGGAACGGTTCCGCTCCATCGCTCCGGCCGAGCGCGTCAACCTCGTCAACTCCGAGCTCATCCCGGACCAGAACATCCAAAACCTCCTGCAGGCCTACCTGGTGGCCGATCAGAAGGTCACGCAGCTGAAATCACGGCTCGGCGAGGCGCACCCGGACCTGGTGGCGGCGGTCGACGCCCGGGTGAAGATCCGGGAGCAGCTCGACGCGCAGCTGCAGGGATACGAGAACTCCCTGGAGATCGCCCACAAGGAGGCGGAGGCCCGGGTGGCCGAGCTGCGGCGACAGCTTTCACAGGCCAAGGTCGAACAGATCCTTTCGGCCCGCGACCGCATGCGGCCGTTCGAGGAGGCGGCCCAGAAACTGGATGACGAACAGCGCTTGCTCACTACGCTCAAGCTCACGTTGCGCCAGCGGGAGATCGATTTCCAGGTCCCGAAGAAAACGATCGAGATTCTGAATACTGCCGAGCCCGCGCGCACGCCGAGCAAGCCGAGCTGGCCGCTGAATCTCACCCTGGCCTTCCTCTTCGGCGTGGTTTTCTCGGTCGGAGTGGCGGTGGCGCTGGAGTATTTCGACACCAGCTTCCGTTCCGTCGCGGAGGTTGAGTCGCGCCTGCGCCTGCCTGTCCTCGGCGTGGTGCCGTACGCTCCGGGCGTCGGCGGTGCTGACGACGACCCCGCTGCCTTGGAGCCGATCCGGGTGCTCCACACCAATCTGAACCTCACGCTGCCGCGGAGGGATTCGCACGCGCTGGTGATTTTCTCCGCCGGCCCGGGCGAGGGAAAGTCGACCACGCTCAACCGGCTTGCGCGGCTGATGGCGGCGGGAGGGGAGCGGGTGCTATTGATCGACTCCGACCTGCGGCGCCCGACGCAGCACCGGCTGCTGGCCAGCCGGCGCGAACCGGGTCTGGCGGAACTTCTCTCCGGGCAGCGTACGCCGGATGAGGTTATCCAGCGTGGCGTGGCGCCGAACCTTGATTTTCTACCGGCCGGTGGCGTGCCCGGTTTTAACCTCAGCCTCATTCACGCGGCACGCCTGCGGGAACTGATGGCGACGCTGCGGACCAGTCACGACAAGATCCTTTTCGACTCGCCGCCCATCATCGGGGTGAGCGATGCCAGCGTGCTCGTGAGCGTCGTCGATGGCGCGGTGCTCCTGATCCAGCACCGGCGCAATCCGCGGGCGATGGTCCAGCGAGCGCGGCAGATCGTCGAGGAGCGCCGGACGCCTCTGGTTGGCGTGGTGCTGAACCAGGTGCCGGCGAACGCGGGCGAGGACTACGGGTACTACACACGGAACTACGAGTATTACAGCTCCCGCGAAAAATCCGAAGGGGCGAACCGTTCTAGGACGGTAAAGACCGGCGAGGCGGCCGAGGTGAAGGACCGGATCCGGTTGCGCGAGGAGGATCGCGCGTAGGCCCCGGCCGGATTGCGATTGTCTCCCGGCCGGCCGCTTGCTCCCGCCGGCCAGGGCGATCCCTTTTCATCGATGACCAAAAACGAGATCGCCGACGCGCTCGGGGAGATCGCCATCCTTCTGGAGCTCAAAGGCGAGAATCCCTTCAAGATCCGTGCGTACCAGACTGGCGCGCGTGCGCTGGAGGCGATCGAGGAGTCGGAGCTCTCGCGTCTGGTGGAGGCGGGTGAGCTGCGAAGCGTGAAGGGAATCGGCGAAGCTCTGGCGGCCAAGATCACGGACCTGCGAATCACGGGGCGGCTCGGTTTTCTGGAAAATCTGAGAGCCACCGTGCCAGCCGGCTTGGTGGAGATGCTGCAGATCCCGGGACTGGGTCCCAAGAAGATCCTCGCGCTGCACGGAAAGCTGGGAATCACGGACATCGCCGCCCTCGCCGCCGCCTGCACCGAAGGGCGGGTGGCCGGTCTCACGGGATTCGGGGAAAAAACGCAGGAGAAGATCCTGGCCGGCATCCGCAACCGCGAGGCGTACGCCAAGCGCCACTTGTGGTGGGAGGCCGCGGAAGTCGCGGCCCCGATCGTCGCCGGGTTGCGTGCTCTCCCGCAGGTCCGGCGCTGCGAAGCGGCTGGCAGCTTACGGCGCGGTCTCGAGACCGTGGGGGACCTCGACTTCATCGTGGCCGCTGAGGATTCCGCCCCCGTGGTCGCCTGGTTCATCGCGCAACCTGGCGTGCAGGAGGTGACGGCGCAGGGCGGCACCAAGGCGAGCGTGAGGTTCACCAGCGGGTTGCAGGCCGATCTCCGCATCGTGCCTGACCACCAGTTCGCGTTCGCGCTGCACCATTTCACCGGCTCGAAGCAGCATAACGTAGAGATGCGGCAGCGGGCGCTGGCGCGCGGCCTGAGTCTCAGCGAGTGGGGTTTTTCGCCGGCGGGTCCCGACGCACCCGCGGTCATGCCGGCGGTTTCCGGCGAACCGGATCTCTTCGCCGCGCTCGGTCTGGCCTTCATTCCCCCGGAGTTGCGCGAAGGACTCGGCGAAATCGAGGCGGCGGAGCGCGGGCCCTTGCCGCGGCTGATCGAGGTCGGCGATATCCGGGGCGCCTTTCATAATCACACTAACGCTTCGGACGGCGGTAACACGCTTACCGAGATGACAGCCGCGGCCGAGGCCCTCGGTTGGGAATACCTCGGGATCGCCGATCATTCGAAGGCGAGCTTTCAGGCCAACGGCCTCGATGAGGCGCGTCTGCGCCGGCAGGTTGCCGAGATCCGGACCCTGAACGCATCGGGGCGTTTCCGCACCAAGGTGCTCGCGGGTGTCGAGTGTGACATTCTCTCCGATGGTCGTCTCGACCTCGACGACGACATGTTGGGCGAGCTCGATTACGTGGTGGCGTCGGTCCATAACGCATTCGCGCAGGAAGAGGCGGTCATGACCGCGCGGATCATCCGCGCCATCGAGCACCCGCGCGTGACGATGCTCGGCCACGCCACCGGCCGGTTGTTGCTGCGGCGCGAGGGTTACCACGTCGATCTCGGTCGCGTGATCGACG
>JBEGJD010000547.1:0-5870 GCA_041184765.1 Verrucomicrobiota bacterium
AACGCGTCGCTGGCGTCGAGCTGCATGCGGTAGGCGAGCTCGAAGGACTGGATGCGCGCCTCCAGCTGCGGATCCTGCGCGCGACTTTCGGCATGGCGGGCGTTGAGCCGGCGCAACAGGTCGAGCTGGGCGCGCTGGCGGCCGGGCGACGACACCGGGCTGCGGATGTGCTCGATGAGCTTCTCCAGCTCCGTGTTTTTCGTGTCGATGTAGTTGCCTTGGTAGATGCCGGGCAGGAAGGCGCTCTGCCAGTTTTGCGACTCCTGGATCGGGTAGCCGCCCGGGCACATGGCGACGAAGCCCGGTAGATTCTGGTTCTCCGAACCGAGTCCGTAGGTCACCCACGAGCCCAGGCTGGGCCGCGGCAGCCGCGCGTCGCCGCAGTTCATGAGCATCAGGGAAGGCTCGTGGTTGGGGACGTCGGCGTGCATCGAGCGGATCACCGCGATATCGTCGATGCTTTCCGCCACGCGCGGGAAAAGCTCGCTGACCTCTATCCCGCTTTGACCGTGGCGGCGGAACTGAAACGGAGAGGCGAAGGCCGCGCCGGTCTTGCGCTCGGTCTTGAACTCGACGGGCAGCGGCTTGCCGTGCCAGCGCGCGAGCTCCGGTTTGGGGTCGAAGGTGTCGACTTGGGACGGGCCGCCGTTGGCGAAGATGTGAATCACGCGCTTCGCCTTGGCCGGAAAGTGCGGCGGCCGCGGCGCGAGCGGCTGGTCGAGGTTCACCGCCCCGCGCCCGTCCGCCGAAAGCATCGCGTAACCCAGCGCACCCATGCCGATCCCGCAGCGCTGGAGAAACTCGCGGCGCGACAGAAAAAGGTGCTCGGGGTCGGGGCGGTGGTGCGACACAGGGGGAAAGACGTCGGCGGGGACGCCGCGGATTCGCGCTCGCAGCCAAAAGCAGCCGCCGGCCGCGGGGAAGCCCCGATTTCGAGCGTGCGCGACCGCGTGGCGCGCCGCACATTGCCGGAATGAAACCCCTGCTGCTAACCCTCACCCTAGTCGCGGCCGCCACTTTCGCCGTCGCCGCCGATAATCCCAAACCCGACGCCGACGGTTTCGTGCCGATGTTCAACGGGCGCGACCTCACCGGCTGGATCAATGCGAACTGCGCGCCCGAAACGTGGAGCGTGCGCGACGGCGTGATCTACTGCACCGGCGAACCGGTCGGCGGACTGCGCACCGTGCGCCAGTACGAGAATTTCATCGTCGAGCTCGAGTGGCGGCACCTGCGACGGAGCGGCAATTCCGGATTCTTCGTCTGGGGCACACCCATCAATGCGCCCGGGGTGCCGTTTCTGCGGGGCATCGAGGTGCAGATCCTCGACCACGGCTACGCGGAGGATTTTGAGCGGAAGAGCGGCAAGAAGTCCGATTGGTTCACGACCCACGGCGACGTCTTCGCCATCCACGGGGCCTCGATGAAGTATGTCGGTAAAACGAACGGGAAGCGCAGCTTTCCCACCGAGGACCGCAGCCGCCCTTCGCCCGAATGGAACCACTACCGCATCGTCGCCAACAACGGATCTCTGCGCCTCCACGTGAACGGCAAAGAGGTCAGCGGCGGAGATGATGCCAACTACCGCAAGGGGTATCTCGCGCTAGAGTCCGAAGGATCCCCGGTCGAATTCCGCAACATCCGCATCAAGGAACTGCCCTCTTCAGGCGCCGGACCGGAAGTCACCGCGCCGGTCGATCCGGGTTGGCGTGCCCTTTACAACGCCGTCGATCTGCGCGGCTGGAAGACATCCGCGGCGACCGAGTCGGCGTGGGCGATCGGAGGCGGACGCATCACCGTCAAGACCGCGTCGGGCGCGACGGGTACGCTTTGGACCAAGGCCGAGTTCACCCGCGCGGAATTCGTGATCGATTACCAGCCGCCGAAGTCGGGTTCCACCGTAGCGACTGTGTTTGTCCGGGGAACGCCGGTCCCTCTGAAGGGTGCCGCCGCGGGCAAGTTCAGTCGTTTCATCGTCACCGCCGAAGCCTCCAGAATCCGTGTGAAACGTGACGATGCCCCGGCGTATGACGTCGAAACCCGACCCGAGGCCCCGGTAAAAGGCCCGTTGGGTTTGAGTCCCGATTCAGCCGGAGGCGCCTTTATGAACCTCCACGCGAGGGAACTCTGAAATCGGGCGACAACCGTTGGCGTTTACCTCTTTCTGACTTTCGCGACCAGGGACTGGACAGGCCCTCGGCGATCGCCAGTATCCGCCTCGCTGCCAAGGGCGCTTTCGTGCGCCCCCAACCCCTTGGAATGCCAGTCCCCATGAAAAAGTTCCGCTGCCTGAAAGCCATCTGCGTTGCACTGGTCGCCTCCGGCCAAGCCTTCTCAGCCCAGTACGACCAGCGCCTGGCCAATCTTTCCACCCGCGCGCAAGTCGGTACCGGCTCCAACGTGATGATCACGGGATTCGTGATCCAGGATGGAGCCCCCAAGAAAGTTCTCATCCGTGCGGTGGGTGCACGGCTGGCAACCGCGTTCAATATCACGGGCGCGCTCGCCGATCCCCTGCTCCAAGTTTACAACAGCGACGGCATCCTGGTGCTCAGCAACGACAACTGGAGCAACGACGACCTGGCCACGATGAACTCCGTCGGGGCTTTTGCCCTGACGAGCGGGAGTCGTGACGCCGCGCTGGTGGCCACGCTGTCCCCGGGCGCCTACACGGCGCAGGTCAGCGGCGTCGGCAACACCTCGGGCGTCGCCATCCTCGAGGTCTACGATGTCACCGGGTCGGCCCGCCTGATGAACCTTTCCACGCGTGCGCTCGTCGGCAGTGGCAACACGACATTTTTCTCCGGACTTTCCGTCGCCCCCGGCGGCGGCGCGCGGCGGGTGCTTGTCAGAGCGGCCGGACCTGCCCTCGGAGCACTCGGCGTCGACGGCGCGCTTTCCGATCCGGCGATCGCGATCCTTGACACCTCAGGCCGGCAGATCGCGAACGGGGCCAACGACAATTGGGAAAGCGCCGGCACCACCGCCCTGCGAGCGGCGTTCGCCCAAGCCGGGGCGTTCCCCTTCGCCGCCGGCAGCCGGGATGCGGCCCTAGTTATCGATCTACCCCCGGGTAATTACACCATCCAGGCCTCCGGCGTCGGCGGGGCCAGTGGCGCGGCGCTCGTCGAGGTTTACGATCTATCGCCCGAGAACCTCTCCACCGTCAGCGTGCGCGCCAGCATCGCCACGACGGATACGATTGGCCGCTCCCCCGCGGTGCTCACGTTTTCCCGCGTCGGCGTCGTCAAGGAATCGATCACCGTCGAGTACACGATCGGCGGCACCGCCACAGCCGGCACCGACTACGAGCCGCTGGCGGGCAAGGTGACGATCCCCGCGGGTGCGACTTCCGCCACGGTCTCCCTGACCCCGAAAGCGAACCCTGCGAACACCAACAACCGCATCGCGGTCGTCACGATCACGCCGAAGCCCGCCTATGGCGTCGGCGTCAACGATCAGGCCGCGCTGACGATCTTTTCAAACTCCGGATCGCTTTACGTCTCAAATCTGCGGGCCCTGCCCGGAGCCTCCGCCTCTACCGCGTACGGCACCGCCACGGTGCAACTCGCTCCCGATGAGAAATCCGCGTTCGTCAATGTCAGCTTCTCCAACCTGAGCTCCCCGCAGGTCGTCGCGCACCTCGAGATCAACGGCAACTACGTCTTCAACCTGCCGCAGGGCCAGGTCAGCAATGCCGTCTGGAACTTTGCGCCGGTCGGCACCTTCTCAACCGCCGACCTTGTCGCCGCGCTGAAGGCCGGCCGTGTGGCCGTGAGCATAGACACCGCCAGTTTTCCCGGAGGCGAGCTCGGCGGCAGCTTCGTCCGTAGCTCCGGCACCGCGGCATTCAATCCGCCGCCGCCCGCGCCCGCCGTCGACTTGTCCAAAGTATCACCTCAGGAGGCCGCCCGCTTTCTTATCCAGGCGACCTTCGGGGCGACGCAGGAGGACATCGTTAAAGTCGCCGCGAAGGGCTACTCCGCGTGGATCACCGAACAGATCACCGCCGTACCGCCGTCGTCACATCGCGCCGAGACGATGCACGACTTCAACCGCAACCAGACCAACGGCGGCACCGGCAACCGAAACCCGGTCACCCTTGCCTACGACCGACCGGGTGGACCCCACCGGCAGGCGGCTTGGTGGAAGATCGCGGTCGAGGGTCCTGACCAACTTCGCCAGCGCGTCGCGTTCGCCCTCAGCCAGATCCTCGTGATCTCGGACACCAACGGCACCGTCGCCGCGTGGCAGGAGGGCGCCGCGAACTACTACGATATTTTCGTCAACCACGCCTTCGGTAACTTCCGCGATGTTCTGGAGCAGGTGACGCTCAGCCCGATGATGGGCATCTACCTCACTTCGCTCCGGAGCGCCAAGGCGACCTTCGACGCCCGCGGTAATCCGACGTCGCTGCCGGATGAAAATTTCGCGCGCGAGGTGATGCAGCTCTTCACCATCGGGCTGAACGAGCTCAACCCCGACGGCACGCTACGACTTGATCCTAACGGACAGCCGATCCCGACCTATACGCAGGAGACGATCGTCCAATTGGCGAAGGTTTTCACCGGCTGGGGCTTCGCGAGTTCCACCGAAAACGCCACGGCCAACGTTAACCTCTTCCGCGGGGCACCGGGGAACTACGTCGACGCCATGATGCTTTGGCCGGCGTTCCACGACGACACCGCCAAGACGATCGTCGGCGGAAAGGTGCTACCCGCCGGACAGGGCGGCATGAAGGACCTGAAGGATGCCATCGACGCGCTCGTGACACATCCGAACACCGCGCCGTTCATCTCTCGTCAGCTCATTCAGCGCCTCGTCACAAGCAATCCGAGCCCGGCCTACATTTACCGTGTGGCGCAGGTGTTCGCCAACAACGGCGCGGGCGTGCGGGGAGACCTCGCCGCGGTCGTGCGGGCCATCCTGCTTGACTACGAAGCGCGCTCCGCCGCGGTCGCCGCCACCGCGACGTTCGGTAAACTGAAGGAACCGCTGCTCATTACCACCGCCCTGCTGCGCGCGGCGGGCGGCACCTCGAACTCGGGACGAATCAACATCCCGAATCCGGAGGGCTCCCTCAATCAGGCCGCCCTGCGCTCGCCGACCGTCTTCAATTTCTACGAACCGAACTACGTGCTTCCGGGAGCGGTGGCCGAGGCCGGGCTCTACGCGCCGGAATTTCAAATTCTCAACGACACCACCGCGATCACCCAGCCGAACTTCAATTACAGTTACATCTACACCACACGCTCGACGACCGATATGGCGCAGCAAACGGTGGGCCTGAACCTGACTCCCTTCTATCCGCTGGCCCGCACTCCCGCCCAACTGGCCGAGACGATGAGCCTCCTCTTCACGGCCGGCACGATGCCCAAGGCCTCGCTCGACCGCGTGGCGGCGGCGATCAACGCCCTGCCCGCCGGCAACGGCACGGCGACCGCCAACGACATCGAGCGCGTGCGTTCCGCGATCTACCTCATCCTCACCTCACCTTTCGGCGCCACCCAGAAGTAAGACCGCCATGAATCCCAAGAATCCCGCCCCGGACCTGATTCGCCGCAAGTTCCTAGGTCAGTGCTGCGCCGCCGTCACCGCGACCGGCATGCTCTCCACGCTTGCCCAGCTTCGCATGATGGGCGCCGTCGCCAGCGCGGGTAACGGTCCGCAGACGCCGCCGCGCGCCGGGGCCGTGAACTCCGATTTCAAGGCCCTTGTTTGCCTGTTCCTCTCGGGCGGCAACGACGCCAACAACATGGTGGTCCCCTTCGACACCACCGGCTACAACGACTACGCCTCGGCCGCCGGTCGCGGTGCGATCGCGCTGCCGCGGACGCAGCTACTGGAAATTAAGCCCGGGACTTCCGACG
>JBEGJD010000548.1:0-2725 GCA_041184765.1 Verrucomicrobiota bacterium
TCTTCCTGGCCTGCATGGTGTGCCACGGAGAGCTCTACCGGCTGAAGCCCGCTCCCGCGCGTCTTACCTCTTACTTCCTGCTGATCTCGCTCGGCGGCGCGCTGGGCGGGTTCCTGGTCGCGATCGTCGCGCCGGCCTTCCTCAGCGACTACCGCGAATTGCAGCTCGGGCTCTGGCTCCTGAGTTACCTGCTCGGCGTGCTTTGTTTCCGGCACGCGAGCCACGAAATCGGGTACGCCGCGGCGATCGGTGCGGTCGGCGTCCTCGCCGCCTTGCCGGGGCTGAACACCCTGTTCGATGGCGGTCGTCCGATCGGCGAGGAGTACCTCACGTTTTTCAAGGACCGTTGGCCGTACATCGCCGCGGGCGTCGTCGCGTTCATCCTCGGCGCGGTCGACTTCCGACGATTCCGGCTCAGTGCGGAATGGCAGCCGCGTCTCGCGGGGTTCGTGATGGCGCTGAGCGTCGGGCTCGGCGCGGTCTTCGTGATGACCTGGGAGGATCGCCGGCGCGACGATATCCTCAGTGCCACACGCAATTTTTACGGCACGCTCAAGGTGATCAATTACAACGCGGGCGACGAGGAGGAGAATTACCATTTGCTGCTCCACGGGGCGACCACGCACGGCATCCAGTTCACGCGGCCCGACAAGGCCGTGATGCCCACCACCTACTACGCCGACGCCAGCGGTGTGGGCCTCGCGATCAACAACCTCCCGCAGACGCCGCGCCGTCTCGGGTTGGTGGGTCTCGGCACCGGCACGCTCGCCGCCTACGCCCGCGGCGGCGACTATCTGCGGATCTACGAGATCAACCCCGACGTCGAGCAGCTGGCGCGGAAACACTTCAAGTACCTCGATTACTGCCAGGGTAAGGTGGACATCGTGATGGGCGACGCGCGTCTGATGATGGAGCGTGAGGTCGCGGCGGGGAACACCCAGAAGTTCGACCTGCTCGCGCTCGACGCGTTCAGCAGCGACGCGATTCCCGTGCATCTCCTGACGCGGGAGGCCTTCCAGACCTACCTGCGCCAGATCCGCGACGACGGCGTCATCGCGGTGCACATCTCCAATCGCTACCTCGACCTGCGTCCGGTGGTGGAGCGCCTCGCCGCGGAGTTCGGCCTCTCGACGGTCTGCATCTCCGAGGACAGCGAGGCCAATTGGTGGGTCTACGCCACCACGTGGGTGCTGGTTTCGCGCGACAAGACCTTCCTCGCCGCCAAGGACATCGCCGCGGCGGCTGACACGGCCGCGGGGACGAAGGCGGGACCGCTGTGGACGGACGACTTCGCCAGCCTCTACGCGATTCTGAAGTGAGGCCGCCGGGCTTCCAGCGGCGCCGGCGGCGGTTGGCGGCGGTGTTCGCGCTGGGATTCCCATTCGTAGGGGGTAGCGCCGTGCTCACGGCGCAATCCCTCTTTGACGGGCGGACGCTGGCGGGTTGGGTGCCGTCGGGATTCGAAGGTGAGCGTGGCGTGAGCGTGGAGCGAGACTTCGAGCCAGACCGCGCGGCGATTGTGATCGAGGCGGGCACGACGCTCGGTGGTATCACCTCGACGCTTGGTTCCCGTCTCCCGCGGATGAACTACGAGGTCTCATTCGAGGCGATGCGGGTGGCCGGAGGGGACTTCTTTGGGGCTCTGACCTTCCCGGTCGATAGCACGGCCTGCACCTTTGTGCTCGGAGGCTGGGGTGGTTCCGTGGTCGGCATCTCCAGCATCAACGGGGTGGATGCCTCCGGCAACGACACGACGACCGAGATGGAGTTCGCCGACCGTCGTTGGTACCGGGTGCGGGTAAGGGTAACGCCTGGTCGCATCGAGGCGTGGATCGACGAGAAAAAGGTCGTGGATCTGGCAACAGCGGGACGCCGGCTAAGCCTTCGTCCCGGCGACATCCATAAGGCCCGACCTTTGGGGATCTCGACCTATATGACCAAAGCGGCAGTTCGTGCGATCACGCTGACGCGCTTGTGACGCTCGCCCCGCATGTCCGGTCGTGTTCCCGCCAATTAGCCGTGTGGGAGAGTCGCTATTGGCCGACATCTCCGCGAACGGAGGCCCCGTGGGTAAGAGGAACGGGAGAACACGGGTCGCCCATCCTCCCCGGCGGGTAGCGCGAACGACTCACGGTTGAGGCGTAGGCGCAGGTAAGTCGGTTGCTGGTTTGCGCTTGCGGGAGGGTGGAAAGGGTAGCATTCCATTCCATGTCCGTGCCCCAGCGGGCGTAGTTCATCGGTAGAACGTGTGCTTCCCAAGCATGAGAGGCGGGTTCGATTCCCGCCGCCCGCACCAACACTGTTAGTTCCAACCCAAAACATCATAAATCCACCCATGAAATCCATCGTTACGTTCGTTGTCGCCTCCCTGTTCGCCGCCGGCGTCGCTTTCGCGGCCGCCGAGAGCAAGCCCGGCAAGTGCTGCGCCGCGGCTGCCAAGGATGGCAAGAAGTGCGAGCACAAGTGCTGCGTCGAGGCCGCCAAGGCCGGTGACAACTGCACGAAGTGCGGCGGCGCCGGCAAGATCGCCCCCGCCAAGAAGTAAGTTTCCGGTCGTTTCCGACCTTCCAGCCGCGACGGTTCGCCGTCGCGGCTTTTTTACGCCCCGACGCCCGACTCCGCAGCCGGCTGGCGCAGCGAATTCCAGCGAGCGAGGACGCGGGCGCGGATATCCTTCGGCGAAAGTCCGTGCTTGGCGCGCAAGACCTCCACGCTGGAACCGTGC
>JBEGJD010000549.1:0-3225 GCA_041184765.1 Verrucomicrobiota bacterium
GATGTACGCGATCACCCTCTCGGGAGGCGGCGCGTCCAACTACACGCTAACGCGTTTGGATGGTGTGCTGACGGTCGTGACAAAGACTGTGCCTACCATCACCTGGGCGAATCCGGCTGCGATCACGTATGGTACCGCCCTGAGTACTACCCAGCTTAATGCGACCGCGAACGTACCGGGTGACTTCAGCTACAGCGTGGCAATGGGCGAAGTGCTCGGCGCCGGCGAACGCTCCATCACCGTGAGTTTCAGCCCGATTGATTCCGTCAACTACTCGACGGCATCTCGGACCGTGACGTTGTTGGTGAACAAGGCTCCCTTGACCGCAAGGGCCGAAGACAAATCGATGAGCTTAGGCGGTGCCGTCCCCGCGCTGACGATCAGCTATAGCGGCTTTGTGCATGGAGAATCCGCCACGGTGATTTCGCCGCCTACGGCGGTGTTATCGAACACGACGTTGAGCACAACCGGTGCCTACGACATCAATCTGACGGGCGGAAGTGCAGCCAACTACGAGCTCACGCTCGTCAAGGGCACGCTTACCGTAATGGACAAGCAACTACCCGTCATCACCTGGCCCGCGCCGGAGGCCATCGTCTACGGGACGCCTCTCACGAACACGCAGTTGAATGCCGCGGCCCAGGTGGCGGGCTCGTTCACGTACAGTCCGACCGCCGGGACCGTTCCGGCGGCTGGTTCCGCGACATTGACGGTGACATTCAATCCTCAGGACACCGCTACCTACGCGTCTGCGACGCAGAGCGTCACGCTAACGGTCAACAAGGCCTCATTGACGGCCACGGCGGAGAACAAGTCCAAGGTCCAAGGAGCCGCCAATCCCGCGCTGACGGTCGCCTACAGCGGTTTCGTCAACGAGGACACCGCGGCATCGATCACCCCTCCCTCGATCGCGACCACGGCAACCACCGCGAGCGCCCCGGGGATGTACGCGATCACCCTCTCGGGAGGCGGCGCGTCCAACTACACGCTAACGCGTTTGGATGGTGTGCTGACGGTCGTGACCAAGACCGTGCCTACTATCACCTGGGTGAATCCGGCTGCGATCACGTATGGTACCGCCCTGAGTGCTACCCAGCTTAATGCGACCGCGAACGTACCGGGCGAATTCATCTATAACCCGTCAGTGGGAACTCGCCTTGAAGCGGGGGCGCGTCCGCTGTCGGTCACTTTCACGCCGACCGACACAACCAACTACTCCCCAGCTACGCGGACCGTGAATCTCACGGTCAACAAGGCGCCGCTGGTCGTGTTGGCGGAGGACAAATCCAAGTCCCAGGGTGATGATAACCCGGCGTTAACCATACGATACAGCGGGTTCGTTAACGGCGAGTCCGAGACATTGGTTACGGCGCCGACGCTCTCTACGTCCGCGACCAAGGTCAGCGCAGCTGGCAATTACGACATCTCCCTGAGTGGTGGTGCGGCATCCAATTACGCGCTCATTCTGGTTCCCGGGGTTCTCCGCGTTACGCCCGGACAGATTCCGGTCATCAACTCCCACCCAAATTCCATGAGCGTCACGGCCCCCGGTGCTACGGTGACGTTTAGTGTTGGAGCGTCAGGCGAGCCAGCTCCTGCGTATCAGTGGTACCGCAACGGTGTGGCGCTCGAGGGGAAGACGCAGTCGTTTCTCACTCTGATCAACGCACAGGTCTCGAACACCGGCTGGTACTGGGCGGTGGTGACCAACAGCGCCGGCAGCGTGACGTCACGGGCCGCTGTCTTTGAGATCCGCCAGCCGGGCAACTCGGCTACCCACGCCGTGGTTGGCAACGGCTTCGTGTCGGGACAGCCGGTAACAGTGGTTAATAACCTCACCTACACCGGAACGGCCTCGGCGCTTACCTGGAAGGTCTTGCTGCCGCCCGGCTGGAAATTCGTCTCCTCCGACGCGACCACTGCCACGAAGAAGCCGAGCGCTGATCAGGTGGACCTCATCGAGTGGGAGTGGGCCAATCCGCCGGCCGGTTCCGTCACTTTCCGATACACGGTGGCACCGCCAAACTCCTCGGTTGATGCCCTGCAGATCGTGGGCCTGGCGGGGGTCGTGAGCGGAAACTCCCTGCAGTTTATGGTGCAGCCGGATCCACTGGAGGTTGGCAAGATCTCGAAGCACTCGGCAGACTCCAATCAGGACGGCCGCATCAGCCTGGTTGAGCTCACCCGCGTGATCGAACTCTACAACTACCGGTCCGGCACCACCCGCACCGGCCAGTACAAGCCTCAGGCTGGCACCGAGGACGGGTTCGCGCCCGGACCACAGTAGCTTGCGCGGGCCTCGAGCTTCCCGACTGGATTTCGCAATCCGGTCGGAGACTCGGCGCCAGAAACATCAGGCTCGCGTTTGCCGCCTTTCCCGGGGGCGAAAGTTCACGCGCCTCGCGCGGCCATCGAGGCGATGAGGGCGCGGAGGAAGGTGCGGTCGCCGGGGAGTCGGTCGAGGGAGGCGAGGGCGGCGGCGGTGTGCTCGCGCGCGATGCGCCGCGAGGCCTCGAGGCCGTGGATTCGCACGTAGGTAGCCTTGCCGGCGCGGGCGTCCTTGCCCGCGGTCTTCCCGAGCGTCGCGGTGTCGGCCGTCGCATCGAGGATGTCGTCCACGATTTGAAAGGCCAGACCGGTGGCCCGGCCGGCTGCGCGCAAGGTTTCGAGCGCGGGCGCCGAGGCGCCGCCGATCAGGCCGCCCATGACGAGGGAGGCCTCGATCATCGCGGCGGTCTTGTTGAGGTGGATGAAGTCGAGGTCGGCGGTTGAGACGTCGGCGCGTTTTTCCGCCAGGACGTCCTCCATCTGTCCGCCGATGAGGCGCCGGCTGCCGGCGGCGTCGGCCAGCTCGCGCGTCAGCGCGTGGGCCAACGCGGGACGGTCGGCGTAGGCGGTCGTGAGGATCACGAATGCGTGGGTGAGGAGCGCGTCGCCCGCGAGCAGCGCCGTGGCCTCGTCGAATGCGCGATGGGCGGTGGGGCGGCCGCGGCGCAGGTCGTCGTTGTCGAGGCAGGGCAGGTCGTCGTGGATCAGCGAATACGTATGCAGGCACTCCACGGCGGCGGCCGCCGCGAGGGCGTCCTCGGACGGGGCGGAGAATAATTCGGCGGCCGCTACGACCAGCACGGGCCGCAGGCGTTTCCCGCCGGCCTCCAGGCTGTAGCGCATCGCGGAGTGCAGGCGGGCGGGGCGCACGGAGGCCTCCGGCACGAAGCGGGAGAG
>JBEGJD010000550.1:0-2978 GCA_041184765.1 Verrucomicrobiota bacterium
GCGGGCCGGCGCTTTTTGTTGGCCCGCGCTCCCGCCTCGCGCTGCGCTCAAACCCGTTGGAACCGTCCTCACCGCCTTCCCGTTTCCGCTCCGTGGCGCCCGCGGTCGTGCTGGTCGCCGCGGTCGTCGCCGCCTACGCGGGGTCTTTGCGCGGGGGGTTTCTTTGGGACGATGATCTCCACATCACCGCCAATCCGACGATCGTCGGCCCGCTCGGGCTGAAGGAGATTTGGACCTCGGCGCGCGCGAACTACTTTCCGCTCACGCTTTCCAACTTTTGGGTGCAGCACGCGCTGTGGGGGGTGGAGCCGCTCGGTTACCGGATCGTCACGTTGCTCTGCCACGCGGGCGCGGCGCTGTTGTTGTGGCGGGTCCTGCTCCGACTGTGCGTGCCGGGAGCGTGGTTGGGCGCGGCGCTCTGGGCGCTGCACCCGGTGCAGGCGGAGTCGGTCGCCTGGATCTGCGAACTGAAAAACACGCAGTCCGCCGTCTTCTTCCTGGCGGCGATCCTCTGCCACCTGCGCTGGCTGGAGGCGACGCCCACCGGACCGCGCGGGCATTGGTACGCGGCAGCTCTCGGTGGTGCGGTGCTGGCGATCCTCAGCAAGCCATCGACGGTCATGCTCCCCGTCGCCCTCGCGTTGCTCGGATGGTGGAAATCGCGCCGGGTCGCGTGGCGTGACGTGGTCCCGCTCGCGCCTTTCTTCGCGCTTTCGGCGGTGGCGGCGGCATGGACGATCTGGGAGCAGCGCTACAACTCCGGCGCGCTCGGTCCCGAGTGGAGCCAGACCTTCGCCGAACGCGTGGTGATCGCCGGGCGCGCGGTCGTCTTTTACCTCGGCAAGCTGATCTGGCCCGAGCCGCTGACGTTCATCTATCCGCGTTGGAAAATCTCGGCGGACCACGTCGCGGCCTTCCTGCCGGCGGTGATGGTGGTGGGGGCTCTCGCCGCGCTCTGGCTGGCGCGTGCGCGGGCCGCCGCCGCGGCATTCCTCGCGGCGGCGTACTTCGTCGCACTGCTCTTCCCGGTGTTGGGATTCTTCAATGTGTACTTTTTCCGCTACTCCTTCGTCGGGGATCATTTCCAGCACCTCGCCAGCATGGGGCCGTTGGCGCTGGCGGGCGCGGGGCTCGCGGTTGCCACGCGTCAGCTCCCCGGAGTTTTTCGGCGTTCGGGTGCGGTGCTGCTGCTCGTCGTGCTTGGCCTCCTGACGGCGCGAGAGTCCCGTGAGTATCTCGACAATGAAAATCTCTGGCGGGCGACGCTGGCCGACAATCCCGGCGCGATCATGGCCTGGCTTAACTTGGGCGACACCTACGTGAAACAGGGGCGCCTCGAGGAGGCCGTCGCCACGTTCTCGCACGTCACGCGGATCAAGCCTGACGACTTCGATGCCTACAACGACCTCGGTGGCGCGCTGCTGCAGTTGGGTCGCCACGCTGAGGCTTTGGTCGCGCTGGAGCGCGCGGCGGCCTTCGCTCCGCGCCGTGCGGCGATCCTCAATAACCTTGGCACCGCGCAGCGGATGCTCGGCCGGCGCGCAGAGGCGGAGGCCAGCTTCCGTCGCGCCCTCGAGGCTGATCCAGCTTACGCGGAAGCCTACAACAGTCTCGGAGTTGAGCTGGCGGACGCCGGCCGGCCGGCCGAGGCGATCGCTCAATTCGAGGCGGGATTGCGGCTCAACCCGCGGAGCGTTGCCATGCTCAACAACCTTGGCAGCGCGCTCCGGTCCCAAGGCCGGTTGGAGGAGGCCGTTGCCCGGCACCGTGAGGCGTTGCGGCTGAAGCCGGAGTTTTCCGACGCGCTGGCCGGTCTCGGCCTCGCGCTCGTCCTCTCGCGTCAGGCGGACGAGGGGCTTCCGCTCGTCCGGCGGTCGGTCGAGTTGCGACCGGACGATCTGGCGATTCGCACGCTGGCCGGCCGCGCGTTGGTGGCGGCGAGCCGCGCGGAGGAGGCCGTGCCGCATTTCACCCGTGTCGCCGAGTTGGCGCCGGAGTCGGCCGACGCACGTAACAACCTCGGATCGGCGCTCGCCGAAGCGGGGCGTCCGCGCGAGGCGGTGGTCGCGTTCGCGCAGGCCGTGCGGCTGGCGCCGCGGCTGCTCGCGGCGCGGGTCAACCTCGGTAACGTCCTCGGGGCGATCGGGCGCTGGGAGGATGCGGTCACGCAGTTCGAGTCGGCGGTGAAGCTCGCGCCGGAGAACGCCGACGCGCACGCGCGGCTGGGAGTCGCCCGCGTAAACGTGGGCCGTGCTTCGGAAGCGGTGAGCTCCTACGAGACGGCGTTGCGTTTGAAACCCGGTGACGCCGCGCTCCACGAGCAGTTCGCGCAGGTGCTGCGTGCGCTCGGTCGTACCGCGGACGCGTTGGCCCAGCTGGAGCGTGCCGCGGAATTGCGACGATCCGGCAGGGAAGAGTGACCCTGCTTCGCGGAGCCTTCCCATCCGCCGTGCCTACAGAGCACAAGGCGGAGGAGATGAAGTGAGAGGGAGTGAGGGGAAACGGGCGGAAGGAGTTTCCGACGACCCGAGGGGAACGCCCTCGGCTACACCGCACGCATTTCGTGACGAAGGTCGGTCCGGTGTTTCCTGACGGCAGGCATCCCGTGTAGCCGCGGCCGTTCGCCGCGGACCCCGCGGAACTCATGACGGCCGGAAGGCTGTTCCGAAGGCGGCGAACTTGAACCGCGGATTTCGCTGATGGCGCGGATGAATACCACGCTGGCGTGACAGAGGAGAACTATGCCGAAAAACCCGATTTCCGGATGTAGCGCGGGAGCTCGGCTTCCGCGGTTTCCATGATTTCCGTGGGCTTGTCTCCACCTCACGGGTGTTCTCTCACCGGCCGTAAGATCCCAGAAATCTCAGGCGAAGGTTTGGCGCACCGAGCGGTCGAGGAATTCGGCGGCGCGGGGGAGGGCTTGTTCCAGCGGCAGATCCCCGGGCGTGATGGAATGGAGCGTGAGCCCGGCGGGAGGT
>JBEGJD010000551.1:0-6683 GCA_041184765.1 Verrucomicrobiota bacterium
TCGCGCGCCCGCATCGCGGCGAATGCCCGCAGGGCACCGGCTAGAGCCTCCGCCACCGCCGATTGTGCCACCCCGGCGGTCGGCAGCTTCACCTGCGAACGCTGGGCGTTGGCGATCTGCCAGAGCAGGTCGGCACTTGGCGCGAAATCCACGTTTTCCCGGGCCGCGAAGGCCTGCAACCGGTCGAGCGCCGACGCCGCCGCCTCCTCGTCCCAAACCCCGCCGGCCTGACGCCCTCCGCCCTCAACCTCCACCACGACGCTAACCCGGCCACGCGAGGCGACCTGACGCACCTGCTCGGCCAGCGACGCCTCCATTTCGCGCCATTCGTCCGGCAGGTTGATCGCGAGATCCAATGACCGACGATTGACGGAACTCAGCTGGACGGTGACCGCCAGCGCCTCGAGCGCGGCGGTTTCACGCCCGTATCCCGTCATGCTTCTCACAGGGTGACCCCCAGGATGCGCGCCACTTGGTTCACGTCCTTATCGCCCCGGCCCGAGAGGTTGATGACAAGGATCTCGTCCCGGCGCATCTCGCGCGCCCGCTTCATCCCGTGCACCAGCGCATGCGTGCTCTCCAGCGCGGGAATGATGCCCTCCAGCCGTGAGCAGAGCTGGAAGGCCTCCATCACCTCGTCGTCGCACGCGTGGGCGTAGGCGATCCGTCCGCGGTCACGGTAGAAGGCGTGCTCGGGTCCGATGGCCGCGTAGTCGAGGCCCGCGCTGACCGAATGTGTGAGCTCAATCTGCCCGTCGTTGTTCTGGAGGATGTAGGTCTTGCAGCCCTGCAGGACGCCCAGCTTGCCGCCCTCGAAACGGGCCGCGTGATCGCCGCGCCGGATGCCGCGACCACCGGCCTCGACGCCGACCAGCCGCACCGCGGTGTCCTCGAGGAACTCGAAGAAGAAGCCGATGGCGTTGGAGCCGCCGCCCACGCAGGCGATCATCTCGTCGGGCAGTCGGCCTTCGCGGGCGAGGATCTGCTCGCGCACCTCCCGGCCGATCACGCGGTGAAAATCGCGCACCATCATCGGGTACGGGTGCGACCCCAGCGCGGAACCCAGGATGTAATGCGTGCCGCGCACGTTGGTCACCCAGTCGCGCATCGCCTCGTTGATCGCCTCCTTCAGCGTGCGCTGACCGGCCTCGACCCCCCGCACCTCGGCGCCCATGAGGCGCATGCGAAATACATTCAGCGCCTGCCGCTCCATGTCGACCGCGCCCATGTACACGACACATTGCAGGCCGAACTTCGCGCAGACCGCCGCGGTGGCGACACCGTGCTGGCCGGCGCCGGTCTCCGCGATGATCCGCTTTTTTCCCATCCGCCGCGCCAAGAGCACCTGGCCGAGCGCATTGTTGATCTTGTGCGCGCCGGTGTGGAGCAGGTCCTCGCGCTTCAGGTAGATCCGGGCGCCGCCGCAGTGCGCCGTCAGACGCTCCGCGAGATAAAGCTCCGTCGGGCGCCCCGCGAATTCCTTCAGATGGAACCGCAGTTCCTCCCCAAAAGCCGGATCCGCGCGGGCCGCATCGTAGGCCCGGCCGAGATCCGCCAGAGCGGTCATGAGGGTCTCAGGCACGAATACGCCGCCATACGGGCCGAAATGCCCTCCGGAATCCGGCAGGCTGGTGCGATCAACGATTTCGGGCGCGGCGACGGCTGACATCCCGCCAACGGCAACCCGCGTCACCAGCGAACGCAAATCCGTTTTCCTCGCGAAGCCTCAGCGCCGGCGAAGGAAGGTGAGCACATCCTCAAACCGCGTGCGGTTGGCCTCGTCAGCCGAAACCAGATTCTCGTGCGCTTCCAACACCAGCCGCGCATTCTCCGCCTGCGACAGCTGCCGCGAGTCGAGTGCGGTGTCGCAGCGCTTCGCGCCGGAATCGCTCTCGCCGGACTCGATCGTGACCAGCCGGTGCAGACCGAGGTTCCGCATCAATTCCACATTCCGAACTCCCGCCCGAAGGACGACGAAACTGCCCTGCGGGGAAGCCTTGCGCAGGGAAATGGCAGCGCCGGCGAGGACGCCGAGGAACGTGCTGTCCATCCCCGCGCAGCCTTGGCAATCGAGCACGAAGCGCGTGCGCCCGTGTCCGAGCATCTCCGCGATGAAATCACGCAGGCTGCCGCTGTTCTGGAAGTTGGCGCGCCCCTCGACCCGGATTACCACGGGATCGGACTGCGGATCTACCAGGAAGACGGAGGCGCCGGAGGCTTCGGACATGGATCAGATGAGACGCCGCCGGAGCCCGCGCGTTTCCACGGGCACCGGCGAAGGACAGGCTCAGGAGCGGGCGACGATCTGGCGAAGCACGTACGGCAGGATTCCGCCATGCTGGTAATAATCGATCTCGATGGGCGTATCGATGCGGCAACGCACCGGCACGTCCTCCACCGCGCCATCCCGGCGCGTGATGCGGAGAGTGAGGTCCTGCTGCGGGCGCAACGAGGGCGAAAGACCGAGCACGTCGAACTTCTCGTGGCCGTCGAGTTTCAGGGTCTGGGCGGTGACGCCTTCCTTGAACTGCAACGGCAGCACGCCCATGCCGACGAGGTTCGAGCGGTGGATGCGCTCGAAACTCTGCGCGACCACGACTTTCACGCCGAGAAGGTTGGTACCCTTGGCGGCCCAGTCGCGCGAGGAGCCGGTGCCGTACTCCTGGCCGGCCATGACGATGAGCGGGGTGCCGTCGGCGATGTGACGCGCGGCGGCGTCGTAAATCGACATCTCTTCGCCGGTGGGCTGGTAGATCGTGTTTCCACCCTCCTTGCCGCCGAGCATCAGATTCTTGATGCGGACGTTGGCGAAGGTGCCGCGCGTCATGACACGGTCGTTGCCACGACGGGAGCCGTAGGAGTTGAAATCCTCGAAGGTGACGCCGTTCTCCAGCAGATGGCGTCCGGCTGGCGAGGACTTCTTAATGGCGCCAGCGGGTGAGATGTGGTCGGTCGTGACCGAGTCACCGAAAATGCCGAGCGCGCGGGCGCCCTTGATCTCGCGGATGACACCGGGCTGCATCCCGAAGTTCGCGAAGAACGGCGGCTCCTGGATGTAGGTGGATTTCGCGTCGAACTCGTAGACGTTGCCCGTGGAGGCGGGAATCTCGTTCCACTTCGGGTTTTGCGCGGCGAAGTCGCGGTAGAGTTTCCGGAAGACCTCAGGTTTGAGCGCGGACTGCATCGCGTCGCGCACCTCGGCCAGCGTGGGCCAAATGTCGGCGAGGTAAACCGGAGCGCCCTCCTTGTCCTCACCGAGCGGCTCGCAGCTCAGGTCGATATCAACCCGGCCGGCCAGCGCGAACGCCACCACCAAGGGAGGCGACATCAGGAAGTTGGCCTTCACGTTCTGATGCACGCGGGCCTCGAAGTTGCGGTTTCCCGAGAGCACCGACGCGGTGATGAGGTCGTTCTTCACCACGGCGTCCTCGATGCCGGCGTCGAGGGGACCCGAGTTGCCGATGCAGGTCGTGCAGCCGTAGCCGACGGTGTTGAACCGAAGCTTGTTCAGGTAAGGCTGAAGACCGGTTTTCTTCAGGTAATCGGTAACCACCCGCGACCCGGGCGCCAAGGAGGCCTTCACCGCAGGGTTAACCTTGAGACCCTTCTCCACGGCCTTTTTGGCAAGGAGTCCGGCGGCAAGCATGACGCTCGGGTTGGAAGTGTTCGTGCAGCTCGTGATCGCCGCGATCACGACGGATCCGTGCCCCAGCTTGGCCTTGCGGCCCGCAGCCGTCTCGACCTTGACGTTCGACGCGAAGGCCGAGCGCGCCTTGCCGAAGCCGTTCTCAGTGACGGGGCGCTGGAAGGCGCCGAAGAATTCGCGCCGGAGGCTGGAAAGCTCGATACGATCCTGGGGACGCTTGGGACCGGCGACGCTCGGGACTACCGTGCCGAGATCGAGGCTCAGGTCGGTGGAGTAATCGATCTGGCCCTGGCTCGGGATACCCCAGAGGCCCTGCGCCTGATAGTAGGCCTCGTAAAGGGCGACCTGCTTCTCATCGCGGCCCGTGGCGCGAAGGTAAGCGGAGCATTCCGCGTCGATCGGGAAAAAGCCCATGGTGGCACCGTACTCCGGTGCCATATTGGCTATCGTGGCGCGGTCCACGACCGGCAGCGCCTGCGCACCGGGGCCGTAGAACTCCACAAACTTGCCGACCACCTTGGCCTTGCGGAGCATCTGCGTGACCGTCAGCGCCAGATCCGTGGCGGTGACACCCTCCCGGAGGGAGCCGGTGAGGTGCACGCCAACCACATCCGGCGTGAGGAAGTAGACCGGCTGCCCGAGCATTCCGGCCTCGGCCTCGATGCCACCCACGCCCCAGCCGACGATACCGATGCCATTGATCATCGTGGTGTGGGAGTCGGTGCCGACGAGGGTGTCGGGGTAAAAGACCCCGTTTCCGTCGCGAAGGACGCCCTTGGCGAGATACTCGAGGTTCACCTGGTGCACGATGCCAATGCCGGGCGGAACCACCTTGAACGTGTCGAACGCCTGCATGCCCCACTTCAGGAATTGGTAGCGCTCGCGGTTGCGCGAGAACTCCAGCTCGAGGTTGCGCTGCATGGAGTCCGACGCGCCGGCGAAGTCGACCTGCACCGAGTGGTCGACAACGAGATCAACGGGAACCAGCGGCTCGATGATCTTCGGGTTCTTGCCCATGCGGGCCACCGCGGAGCGCATCGCCGCAAGGTCCACGAGCAGCGGCACGCCGGTGAAATCCTGCAGCACGATGCGCGCGACCACGAACGGGATCTCCTCCGTGCGCGGCGCCTTCGCCTGCCAGCCCGCGAGGTCGCGGATCGCGCCCTCGGAAACGCGCTTGCCGTCGCAGTTGCGCAACAGCGACTCGAGCACCAGCCGGATAGAGACCGGCAGGCGGGAAACCTGGTAGCCGGCCGCCTCAAGGGCGGGCAGCGAGTAGAACTGATGCGAGGCGCCGTTCGCCTGGAACGTGCGCAACGTGTTGAACGGATTCGGCAGGCTCATGACGGAAAGGGTTGGGCGGGAAACGCGGCCCCGCCCGGGCCGGAAACTTCATCCGCCGCCGGTGCGCGCATCGCGCCTCCCGACGGTCGGTAATAACTCAGCGGGCGAGAGCCGCTTTGACCGCTCCGAAGTTCGGGAGGTCCTTGGGCGTGGGAGTCTGCTCGGCGTATTTGATCACGCCGTCGGCACCGATCACGAAGGCCGCACGGGCCGAGGTGTCACCCATACCGGCGAGGTTCGGGAAAACCACGTCGTAGGCCTTGGTCACGCTCTTGTTCAGATCACAGAGCAGCGTGAGACCGATCTTGTTCTGCTTGGCCCAGGCTTCCTGAGCGAACGCGTTGTCGACGCTGATCCCGTAGACCGTCGCACCCAGCTTCTCGTACTCGGCGAGCCCGCTGGTCTGGTCGCACATCTCCTGCGTGCAAACGCCAGTGAAGGCCGCAGGGAAGAAGAGCAGCACGGTCTGCTTCTTGCCGAAATTGTCGCTCAGCTTGATGTCCTTCAGCCCCTCCGGGGCCTTAGTCTTAAGGGTGAAATCCGGGGCTTTGGTTCCGACGGCGAGTGGCATGGTGGTGATGGAAGAGGAGGTTGCAGCCCTCACCATCGAACGTCGACGGGAGGGAACGCGCACCTTGGAGTCGCGTCCGGCGCGCCGCAAATTGTTTTTCACCCAACGCTTCCGCGACGGCGCCCAAAAAAAGACCCCCGGTTTTCACCGGGGGCAGAGCCGTCGGAATTCCCGCTTACTCGTCGCGCCGACCAGACAGCATCAGCAGGATATGGAGGAGGCTGCCCAGGGCGGCGACGAAAGCGGCGACGTAGGTGAGCGCGGCCGCATCGAGCGTTTCATGCACGCCGGACATCTCGTCGTCACCGACGATCCCGAGCCGGACCAGTTCGGCCTTCGCCCGGCGGCTCGCATCAAATTCCACCGGCAACGTCACGAGGTGGAACAGGCAGATGACCGCGAGCGCCACCGCGCCGATCGTAAGCAAAGTGCCTCCGATCGATGTGCTGAGCAGGAAGATACCAGCGATCATCACGAAGTTGGAGACACCCGCGGCGATCTGGGTGGCAGGAGCCATGGACTGGCGGACGGTCATCATGGCGTAGCCGACCTTGTGCTGGATCGCATGACCCGCCTCGTGGGCGGCCACGCCGAGGGCGGCGAGGCTGGTCCCGTGGTAGTTGGGCGATGACAGCGCCAGCCGCTTGTTGATGGGATCGTAGTGGTCGGTGAGCTCGCCCTCGACCTCGACGATCTCGACGTCGCTGATCCCGGCCGACTGCATGACGGCGGCGGCGGCCTCAGCCCCGCGGATGTGTCCCCGGGAGGGGATTTCGACGTTCTTGGAATAGGCGCTCCGAATCTTCATCTGCGCGTAAAGCCCGAAGAGCATCGGAACGATGATGAGGATGATCCAGATGAGCATGGTGGTGTTGGGTTAAAGGAGTTGGATTGATTTATCCTCCGACCAGCGGAGGCACGAGCGGAAATTACGCAATCCCGCCGAATTTCCAGAGCAAAACGACCGATTGGAAAGGCCCGCGCGAACTTCCAGCGCCGATGAGCAAAGGGTCACCTTCCCTCGGCCGCCCAACGTTTCATCAGGGCGATGTTTCGCGCAGTCGCCTCCGGCCCCCCACCCTCGCCCTTGTCCTTGCCCGAGCGTCCACCGAGGTAAACAGC
>JBEGJD010000552.1:0-2870 GCA_041184765.1 Verrucomicrobiota bacterium
CCGGCGGCAACGCCCGCGGCATCTCCATCGACGGGGTGCCCCCCGACTATGTTCCGGTGACCATCGACAGCTTCAACCTCGCCTCGGCCGACGGCGGCCGCACGAACCGCACCGTCATGGCTGACATGGTGTCGATCAACAACCTGTCGCGCATCGAGGTCCTCAACACCCCCACGCCCGAGTCGCCGGCCTCCGCCCTCGCGGGCACCGTGAACATGGTCACGCGCAGTTCCTTCGAGCGGGCCCGGCCCCTGTTCCAATCCAACGTGTACCTCAGCATGCGCGACAACGCCCGCAGCCTCGACAAGGTGCCCGGCGCAAGGCCCAGCCCCACCCGCAACATCTACCCGGGGTTCGATTTCTCGTACTCCGCGCCGGTGAACAAGCGCTTCGGCTTCTCGCTTTCGGCGGGCGACTCCACGAGCTACTCCGCGCAGGACCGCTCGCAGTCGACCTGGCGCGGCACCGGCGTGGCGACCGCCGGCACCGGCTTCCCGGCCACCTCCTTCACCCAGCCCTATCTTTCCGCCTACCGCGTGGAGGACCAGCCGAAGATCACGGCGCGCAAATCGCTGGCCGCGTCCGCGGATTTCCGGCTGTCGGACAACGACCGGGTCACCGTGGGCATCCTTTACTCCTCGTTTGACGTGCAGTTCACGCTGCACTCGCTGACGTTCAATCCGGGCGCGGTGCAGGCCGGCGGTTTCTCCTCCACTTTCGTCCGCGGAGCGGCCGGCGCGGGCAATGTGTCGATGATCCACAACGAGCGAAACCGCTTCAACCGGACGGTGATGCCGACGCTGACCTGGCGGCACCAGTCGCCGGGCTGGAACGCCGATCTCGGCTTCGGCTACTCCTCCGCCACGGACGACAACCACGACGTGGGCAAAGGCTATTTCCGCGCGGTGAATGCGATCCGGCGCGCGCTCACGGTATCGTTCGAAGATGTCACCTACCTGCGCCCAGGGACGATCACCGTGCGCAACGCGGCCGGGGTCGACCAAAACCCGTACTCGATCAACGACTACGCCCTCACCTCCGCCGCGAGCCAGCAGAACGCGACCCGCGACACCCAGAAGACCGCCTACGGCAGCGTGGGACGGAAATTTCCCTCCCGCATCCCGATCGCGTTCAAGGCGGGCTTTCAACTGCAAGAGGGCGTCCGCGACATCACCGACAACTCCGAGACCTTCAACTATGTCGGCGCGGACCGCGTCGCCAGCACCACCGCCGCGATCGGCGACGACGCCCTCGCCCCGTTCATCGATCCGGTCTTCTCGCGCCGCGTGCTGCCCTACGGCTTTCCGGCCTCCGAGGCGCCCAGCAACCGCAAGGTGTGGGAACACTACACCGCCCAGCCGGGCTATTTCACCACCAACGCCGCCACGACGGCGCGCAACCGCGTCGCGACCTCGAAGTTCGCCCGGGAGCGACTCGCGGCGCCCTATTTGCGCGCCGATTTCGGCTTCCTCGACCAGCGCCTGAAGATCGTCGCGGGCGCGCGAGCGGAGCGCACCTCCATCGCGGCCGCCGGGCCGTTGACCGATCCGCGGAGAAGCCCCGTCGGGATCGAGCGGGGCGCCCGGACCGAACGCTCCTACCAGGATATCTTCCCGAGCCTCAACGCCAGCTTCGCGTTCCGTGAAAACCTCATCGGACGCTTCGCGGCCTATGAATCCATCGGGCGCCCCGACTACAACCAGTATGCCGGGGGACTCACGTTGCCGGACACCAGCGCCGGTGACAGCGCGACGAACCGCATCGTGGTCAATAACGTCGACATCACACCCTGGGCCGCCCGTTCGGTCGTGCTGCGCTTGGAACACTATTTCCAAGGCGTCGGAGTCGTCTCGGTCGCGGCCTTCCGCCGTGAAGTACGCAACTTCTTCGGCAGCCGCGTGCAGCCGGCCACCCCGGAGTTTCTGGCCGCCTACGGCCTGGATCCGAACGCCTACGGGCGCTACAATGTTTCCACCCAGTACAATCTGGACGACGCGGTGCGCTTCGAAGGGGTGAGTTTCAACTACCGCCAAAGCCTCACCTTCCTGCCGTTCTGGGCCCGCGGCTTTGAAATCTTCGCCAACGGGACTTCCCAGCGCGCGGTGGGCGACACCGGCGGAAACTTCGCGGGCTACATTCCGCGGAGCGGCAGCGCCGGCATCAGCTTCACCCGCGAGAACTACAACCTGCGCGTGAATTTGAACCATCGCGGTCGTACGAGGCTCAACGCCGTCGCCGCGGGAGCCAGCATCGAGCCGGGCACTTACAACTGGCAGCCGCCCTCGACGTTCATCGACGTCATCGCGGAATACAACCTGCGCCGGAACCTGTCGGTCTACGCCAACCTCCGCAACGTCACCGACCAGGGCGCCACGACGGAGATCTACGGTCCCAGCACCCCTCGGAACGCCCGCTTCTTCCAGACGACCGCCTACGGGTCGCTGTGGACGTTCGGCGTCAACTGGTCCCGCTGAGCACCGTGACGATGCCTACCCCGCTCCACCCTCTCCTCCCGGCCGGATTCATTCTTCTCGCCGCGCTCGCGCCAGCCTCCGCGGGCGCCGCGCATCAGGCCACCGGTTTCAAGGTCGTAAATGTGACTACGACCACAGCGGACGTCTGGACTCGCGTCACGCTGCGGCCCACGGCCAACCCGGCTAACGGTCCCTTGCCCAGGGTCGAGGCATTCGCCGCGGCGACCGGAGCGCCGGTGCCGCTGCGGGAGAACCGCGCGTTCCCGGACACCCGGATCGTCGTCCAGATGCCCGCCGGGCTTGACCTCGGCGCGGCCGCGGGCGGGGCGCCGGCCGCGGATGGGGAGACGCGCGTGCGCTTCCGCGCGGAGGGGACAGCCTCTTGGTCCGAGACCC
>JBEGJD010000553.1:0-4993 GCA_041184765.1 Verrucomicrobiota bacterium
CGTTTTCTCCAAAGTGCCTCCCTCGTCGGCTCCGCGCTGGCGTTTCCCGCGGTCCTTCGCGCCGCCGCCCCCAACCGACGCGTGCAGATCGCCGCGATCGGGCTCACCGGCCAGGGATACACCGACATCCAGAACCTCAGTCGCCATAAGGAGGTGAAGTTCGTCGGCTTCTGCGACATCGACCAGGCGCACTTCGCGAAGGTTGACGCCGAGTTTCCGGGCGTGCCGCACTTCACCGACTTCCGTGAAATGCTCGAACGTCTGGGCGACGGCGTCGACGCCGTCTGCGTCGCCATTCCCGATCATATGCACGCGCTGGCCTCGATCGAGGCGATGCGGCGCGGGAAGCACGTGTACTGCGAGAAGCCCCTCGCCCACACCGTCTGGGAATGCCGGCAGATGGCGAAGTGGGCCGAGCGCACCAAGGTCATCACCCAGATGGGCAACCATGCGCACTCTTCGGTCGAATACCGCCTCGCGACGCGGCTCATCCACGAGGGCGTGATCGGCCGTGTGAGGGAGGTCATCTCCTGGCTTCCGTACACCGGCAACGAGCGCACGCGCCGCCTCGAGCCCCCGCCGCCTGCCGCGGTTCCAGACGGCCTCGACTGGGAACGCTGGCTCGGCGGGGCGCCGTTCCGCCCCTACGCGACCGGTGTCTACCACCCGTTCGCGTGGCGCGACTGGCAGGACTTCGGCGGCGGCGCCGCGCTCGGTGACTTCGGCTGCCACCTCCTCGACCCCGTCTTCACGTGCCTCGAGCTCAAGGCGCCGCTTTCGGTGACCGCCGACAACAGCGGCGTCGGCCGCCAGGTCTGGCCGACCATGCAGACGATCACCTACGTTTTCCCGGGTAACCCGCGCATCGCGGGACCGACCCTCAAGGTCACCTGGATGGACGGCGGCCAGCAGCCCGACCGGAAGCTCGCCCGCCTGCCCGCCGGCGCGGAGCTGCCGAAGATGGGATCCCTGTTTATCGGCGAGAAGGGCAACATGGTGCTGCCGCACGTCGGCGGACCGCGCTTCTACCCCGCCGAGGATTTCGCCGGTTTTGCCTACCCGAAGGATATCCGCGGGATGAATCACCAGCAGCGCTGGGTCGACGCGATCCTCGCGAACCAGCCGACAACCGACTCCTTCGCCTACGCCGCGCTCCTCACCGAGACCGTGCAACTCGGCAACGTCGCCACCCGCATGTGTGAGCCTCCCGTGCCCCGCCGCGGCGCCAACGTCGCCAGCGCGCGCGACGTGAACCGTCTCGACTGGGACTCCGCCACTTTCCGCATCACCAACCACCCCGCCGCCCACGCGCTGCTCACCAAGCCGTACCGCCCGGGCTGGGAAGTGCCCGCGGCCTGAGACGGCTCTCAAAGTTCCCTCCGTCGGGACGGTTTTGTAACCCCACTTCCGATACACGCCACCCGGAAGTCCATCGGTCGCTCGACCGATGCGACCGAAGGCGACGGTAGTTGACCTGACACCGGCGCACTTCGACAACAGGGTGCCGATGCGTCTCCGATCGTCCTCCCCCAGCGCCTCAACGATCGCAAACGGCCGCGCCCCCGCCCGCCGCGTTGTTCCCAAGGCCCCGCCGTCGGGACACCGGCACGGTCCGCCCTTCAACATCCTCGCCCTCGACGACGAGCCGGAATACGTCGATGTCCTCCGCGAGGCGCTCACGCCGGACGGCGCCACCGTGACCGACACCGCGGACAGCGAGGAAGCGGTGCGACGTGTCGCGGACGGCGGCGTGGAGATGGTGCTGCTCGACGATCCGATGCCCAAAGTGGACGGATTCGAGACCTGCCGTCGGCTGCGGAACCTGCCCTCGGGCCGCATGCTTCCCATCTTCATGCTGACGGCCGAGGAGAATGAGGCGAGGCGCCGCCGCGCCTTCGCCTGTGGTGCGAGCGATTGCATGCACAAGATCGCCGCGCTGCCGGAGCTGCTCGCGAAGATCCGCGTGTACCGTGAGATCACTCTCTTGCAGCGCCAGCTGGCCGAGGAAAACCGCCGGCTGAAACAGGAGATCGAGGTGCGGGGCGATCTGGAACGGGTGCTGGTCAACTCGCTCGACCGCGCCCTGGTGCTGGTGAACGCGCGAGGCCAGATCCTGTTCCAGACGCAGCTCGCCACGACGTTGCTGTTCAAACACCTGCCCGCCCATGACCGCGGAATGCTTCCCAGCGAGGAGGAAATCGGCCGGACCCAACTACGACTGCGCCGTTTCCAGGATCGCGACGGAAACCCGGACATCAGCGTCGTCTTCATCGAGGAAATTCGCCCCGAGCCGGGACCAAAGGACCTGATCCCCCTCGGCCTCACGCCGCGCGAGGCGGAGGTGTTGTTCTGGATCAGCCAGGGCAAGACCAACCCCGAGATCGCGCTCATCATCGGCGCCGCCCGGCGCACGGTCGCGACCCACGTCGAACACCTGCTCGCGAAGCTCGAGGTGGAGAACCGCGCTTGTGCGGCATTGATGGCGGTCGACCGGATGCGCTCAGGCCTCGGTGCCTGATCCGTGGCAGGCGCCGCGGAGTGACAGACCGAGGTTGCCCGGCGCCACGGAGGAGTGCTGTCTGGTCCGGCCCGCCCCGGGCTCCGGAACCATGTCCTCCTCCCACGCCTTCCCTCGCAAAAACGTAAGTCTGCTCGCGGTCCTGCTGCTGTCCGCCTTGCCGGCCGCCGCCGAACCCGCCGCCGGTTACTACCGCTTCCCCGCCATCCACGGCGACAATGTCGTGTTCACGGCCGAGGGGGACCTTTGGCGCGTTTCCGCTCAGGGCGGTGTCGCCCAGCGGCTCACCACCCACCCCGGCCAGGAAACCAACGCGTCTCTTTCCCCCGACGGAAAGTGGATCGCCTTTTCCGCACAGTACGAGGGACCGGTCGAAGCCTACGTGATGCCGCTCGCTGGCGGCCTGCCGAAACGGCTCACCTTCGACGGGGAGAACGCCGCGGTACGCGGTTGGACACCCGACGGTCGCGTACTCGTCAGCACGTTCGCCGAGTCCACCCTGCCCAACCGCCAACTCGTCGCGATCACTCCCGCGACCCTAGCGCGTAGTACCGTCCCGCTCGCCCAGGCCGACGAGGGCACCTTTGACGAGGCTGGCACCCTCTACTTCACGCGCCTGTCCGCTCAAAGCAGCCACGCCAAACGCTACGTGGGCGGCACCGCGCAGAACCTTTGGCGTTTCCCCGCCGGCGGCCCCGAGGCGGTTCCGCTGACCGCCGACCACGCCGGCACCAGCAAGTCCCCGATGTGGTGGAGCGGCCGGCTCTATTTCGCCACCGACCGCGACGGCCACATGAACCTCTGGTCGATGCGGCCCGACGGCGCGGACCTGCGCCAGCACACGCGTCACACCGACTTCGGCGTTCGCTTTCCGGCCGGCCAGGGCGGCCGGATCGTCTACCAGAACGGCGCCGACCTGTGGCTCCTCGACATCGGTTCGGGACGCAACACGACGATTCCGATCACGCTCGCCTCGGACTTCGATCAAACCCGCGAGAAGTGGGTCGACAAGCCCCTCGACTATATAAGCAGCCACGCGATTTCCCCGAACGGCGACCGCGTGGCCCTGACCGTGCGCGGCCAGGTCTTTGTCGCTCCCGCGGGCCCGGGCCGGCTCGTCGAAGCCTCGCGCCAGAATGGCGTCCGCTACCGCCAGGCCTCCTTCCTGCCCGACGGCAAGTCGCTGCTCGCGCTGTCCGACGAGTCCGGCGAGGTGGAATTCTGGCAACTGCCCGCCAACGGCGTCGGCCCCCGCAAACAACTCACCCGCGACGCCGCGACGCTGCGCATGTCCGGCCTGACCTCACCCGACGGCAAGTGGATCGCCTACGCGGAACGCGACCAGGAACTGTGGGTGCACGAGATCTTGACCGGCCAGGCCCGGCGCGTCGCGAAGTCACCCGCCACCGACTTCGACAATGCTGATCTGGAGTGGTCGCACGACAGCCGCTGGCTCGCCTACGTGATGTCACCGAACCGCAGCGGCCTCAGCCGCGTGTTCGTCTACAGCCTCGACGACGACAAGAGCACCGCCGTCACCAGCCCGCGCGCCGCGAGCGCGAACCCGGCGTGGAGCCCCGACGGGAAGTGGCTGTACTTCACGTCCGAGCGAAACCTCGAGTCGACCGTGAGCTCTCCCTGGGGAAACCGGCAACCGGAGCCCTATTTCGACAAGGTCGACAAGATCTACCAGATCGCGCTGACCGCCGGCCAGCGTCGCTCCCCCTTCGACCCCGTCGACGAGTTGAACGCAGCCGAGGCGGATAAACCCACTCCGACCCCGGTACCGACGCCCGCAAAGGAGGAGCCGAAGGCGGCGGACGCGGAGCCCAAGCCGACCGAGACCAAGGAGGCGACTCCACCCGTCGCGAAAGCCGGTCCGAAACCCGGCACGCCGAAGGACGCCAAGCCCGCCGCAGTGAAGATCAACTTCGATGGGATCGAGACGCGCCAATGGGAGGTGCCGGTCCCCGCGGGCAATCTCCGCCAGCTGGTTGTCACCGAGAAGCATCTGTTCTACACGGATCGCGGCGGCGGACCCACCGGGCGCATCCGGCTCGTCGCGGTCGAGATCCGCAACAAAGACGTGGAGACCTCCACGGTCATCGATGACATCAAAGCCTTCCGCCTCTCCGCCGACCGCAAGAAGCTCCTCATCCACAAATCCGAAGCCCCCGGCCGCGGCGACGCCCTCTACGTTTTCGACGCCGGTCCGAAGGCTCCCGAGAAGCTCGACAAGGCCCGCGTCGACCTCTCCGCGCTCCGCTTCTCCTACTCCCCGCGCGAAAACTGGCGGCAGATCTTTACCGACTCGTGGCGCCTGCACCGCGATTATTTCTACGACAAGGGCATGCACGGCGTGGACTGGCCCGCCAATCTCGCGAAGCACCGCCCGCTCGTCGAACGCGTGACCGACCGCGCGGAGCTCAATGACCTCATCGCCTACATGATGAGCGAGCTCTCCGCCCTGCACAC
>JBEGJD010000554.1:0-3207 GCA_041184765.1 Verrucomicrobiota bacterium
CCCTTTTTGCGGGTGGCGGCTGTGGGAAGAGTGGTTCCCCGGACGCCGAACTCCGGCGGAAACAGGCGGAGCATTTGCTCGCCGAGGCCGACTTCGCCGTGAACCTGCGGGAATGGACCCGGGCGGAGGGCCTCTTGCTGAGAGCAACGGAAGTAGCTCCGGAGGAGGCGGAGATTTGGGTCAGCCTCGGGGCGGCGCGTGTGCTGCGCGGTGACAAGGCGCAGGCGCGGACGGCCTACGAGAAGGCGCTTTCTTTGTACGCCAGCGCAGCCTCCGAAAAATCCGGCGCGCCGGCGGAACCGTGGTTGCGGCAGGTGCACATCCTCGCGCTGCTCGGCCGTGAGAAGGACGCGCGGGTCCTGCTGGAAAAGGCCGGACGCCGCTTGGACGGCAACCGCGAGGTCAAGGCCTTCACCGATGGCCGCGAGCTGGACCGGCTACTGGCGGATCCCGCCTTCGCGAAGGTTCGGTTGTGAGCGGAGAGTTAGTTTCCCGCGAATCCTCCGACCGTCCGGCGACGTCTACTGCAGCGCGGGGTTGACTGCCTATGGCTCGTGGAAAAGGTTCACGAAACCCCGCTTTTACCCTCCACCTCAAAACCCAACTCCCCCTCATGAAAAACTGGACCCGCAAGGAATTCCTGCAGACCACCGCCGCTGGTGGCGCGCTGCTCGCCGGCAGCCGCGTTTATGGTCAGACCGCCCCCGCAAAGGGTAGCGCCAACGGCGACATCCGCGTCGCGGTGGTTGGTCTCCGTTCTCAAGGCAAGGGCCACATGCTCGACCACGCCACCAAGCTTCCGGGCTCGCGCCTCGTGGCGATTTGCGACGTCGACTCGGCCGTCCTCGCCGCCCGCAAGGCCGATTGCGAGAAGGTCGGCGTCAAGCCCACCACCTATTCCGATTACCGGAAGCTCCTTGAGAACAAGGATATCGACGCGATCGTGATCGCGTCGCCGAATCACCAGCACTCGCTCCAGACGATCTGGGGCCTGCAGGCCGGCAAGGATGTCTACTGCGAAAAGCCGCTGTCCCACAACGTCTGGGAAGGCCGCCAGGCCGTCGAGGCCGCGAAGAAGTACTCCAAGAACATCGTCCAGGCGGGCACGCAGAACCGTTCCTCCGAGGACATCTACGACGCCATTGAGTTCGTGAAGTCCGGCAAGATCGGCAAGATCCTCTGGGCGCGCGGCCTCTGCTACAAGATGCGCGAGAGCATCGGCCGCACCACCGGCGCTCAGAAAGTCCCGGAATCCCTCGATTACGACCAGTGGTCCGGCCCCGCCGACCTCACCCCGCCGCGTCGCAATTCGCCCTCGAACGGCACCGTGCACTACGATTGGCACTGGTTCTGGAACTACGGTGGCGGCGACATCACCAACCAAGGCATCCACCAGATGGACGTCGCCCGCTGGTTCCTCGGTGAAAAAGGTCTGCCCCCCAGCGTCATGAGCTTCGGCGGCCGCTTCGGCTACCAGGACGACGCCGAGACCCCCAACACGCTCGTCTCCGTCTTCGGCTACAAGAGCGCCCCGCTCATCTTCGAGGTGCGCGGTCTCCCGATGAAGGCCGGTATGCGCGCGATGGACAAATACCTCGGCACCGATGTCGGCGTCGTCGTCCAGTGCGAGAACGGCTACGTCACGATCGGCTCCAACGGTGGTGCCCTCGTCTACGGTAACGACAAGAAGGTCATCCAGCGCTTCGCCAAAAACACCCTGGGCCAGCACCGCGCCAACTTCGTCAAGGCCGTGAAGTCCCGCAAGGTGGTCCACGGCCTGGTCGAGGAGTGCCACTACTCCTCAGCCCTGTGCCACCTCGGCAACGTTTCCTACCTGCTGGGCAAGGAGAAGACCAACAAGGACCTCGCCGAGGCCATCAAGGCCGACAAGAACGCGCAGGACTCGCTCAACCGGACGCTCGAGCACCTCAAGGCCAACAGCGTCGACACCGATGCCACCAAGACGGTCGTCGGGCCGATGCTGCAAATCGACGGTAAGACCGAGATGTTCACGGGGTCCGACGCCACGATCGTCGCCGCCGCGAACAAGAATCCGCTGCTGAAGCGCGCGGGCCGCGGCGCCTACGCGATTCCGGTCATCAAGGCCTGATCCGTCCGGCTCTCTCAAGCAAAGGCCCGACGCTCCGTGCGTCGGGCCTTTTTGTTTCCAGAGCCGCCGGGACGGGGGGAGCGGTGTTATTTCTTCGCCTTCCGCCCTGCCTTCTTCGACGAGCCCTCCTCGCCGCCTTCGTCCGTGACCGGCCCGGTGAAAGGCGGTTTTTCGAAGGTGAGTCCGTCGCCGGTCACGCGGGGATCGCCCGCATCCGTGAGGCGTTTCATCAGGCTTTCGGCCATCTCCGTCCGGACCTTCGCGTACGCGGGATCCGCGGCTATATTGTTCACCTGATCCGGATCCTTGCGCAGATCGTAGAGCTCCTCCGCAGGCCTCCGGCCGAACGCGATTTCGAAGTGTCGTTTCCATTGCGGATCGTCGCGGTGACGCACGAGCCATTCCTTCGTCGGGCTGCTGTCCATGTCGGCGAACCCCACCCGGGTCTCCTCCGTGAGTGCGTTACCCGCCAGCACCTTGGGGTCGAACGCCGTTTTCGCGTCGCCCATCGGCATGCGCTCGGGGCGGAAGTTGCGGATGTAAACAAAGTCGTCGGTGCGCAGCGCGCGCATCGGGTAGCCGACATAGCCCTCGCGGGCGCTCTCCACGTGGCGCTCGCGGCCGGTGATCACCCAGCTGCGCGTGGGGTCGATCTGTCCCGAACGTTCAGAACGTAGAACACCCAGTAGCGAGCGTCCGTAGAGGCCCGCCGGCGGCTTCACCCCGCCGATTTCGAGGAAGGTCGGCGCTAGATCCGGCAGGCACACGAAGTCGTCGACCACGCGTCCGCCTTTCCCGCCGGGCACGCGCGCCACCAGAGAGACCGCCGTGCCGTGGTCGTACAGGTTACATTTCCCCGAGGGCACGCCGGGCATGCCGTGGTCACCGCTCACGATGATCAACGTGCGGTCCAGTTCACCCGCAGCCTCCAAGCGCGCGCGCAGCTCGCCGAGGTAGGCGTCGACCGCCTGACACTCGCCGAGGTAATCGGCGACGTCCTCGCGCACTTCGGGCACGTCGGGCAGGAACGCCGGCATGCGGCCCTTCAACTTGTCGGGGTCGATGCCCCACAGCGCCTTGCCCGAGCCTTTCACCCA
>JBEGJD010000555.1:0-3665 GCA_041184765.1 Verrucomicrobiota bacterium
CCAGCGTCACCGTGCCCCCCGAGGGCGTGGTGACGATCGCTCCCGCCGCCTCGGCGGGCAGCGCCACCGGATCGCCGACGGTGTACTGCGTCACGAATTCGCCCACGCCGCCGGCGTTCTCAAGCAAGGACCACATCAGCGGTGCAAACTTCGAGGAAACCGCCAGCTGGCTGTCTTCGGGCTGCCAGCCCGAAGCGAACACCACCACCCGGCCGCGGCCGGCGGGAATCTCGAGCAATGCCGGGTCGCCGGAATCGAACCGCGCCAGCACGCGGGCACCTGGTAGCGCGGCGGTGTCGATCCGGCGATAACGCCAAAACCGTATCTTCGAGAAATCGCTGAAGCGCGGATCGGCGAAAGGCGCGAAGAGCGGATGCCGGAAGTCGATCTCACCCAGCATAGCGTAACCGCCGGCCTTGGACTCGCTCAACGCGACAGGGGCCATGCCGGCGAGTACCCCCAGGGCAACGCCGCTCGCCGCGTCCGCGTTCCGCAGGACCAACACCACCGTGCGCCCGGCTTCAGCCTGCGCGCGCAGACCCGAAGCGACGGAGGAATCGATCGCGCCCGAAGAAAAGATAAGCGTGGCCGCGTTAAGCTCCGCGATCGGCGGCAGCGTGGCGCGTACCGTAACCTGCACCGCCGCCCGCGGGGTCTCCACGAACGCTCGCCGCACGAAGAAGAGCGGTTGCTTCGCGTCTTCCAGCGTGTCCGACCCAAGCCACAAGACCTGCGGGCGCTGCTGCACCGGCGGAATCGCGAACGAGCGATTGTCGAAATCCTCGTCGTCGCCCGTAAGCGTCACCGTATCCGCGGCGCTTCCTTTGACGCGCGGAAGCAGAAAAACCCGGCTTTGCCCGGGCGGCACATAGGCGTCGATCCGCGCCCCGCCCGCCTCGCCCGCCCAGCCGATCTGGAATTGCTCGCGCTTCGCGTCGGATGAGTTGGTCACCCGCACGCGGGCCGGGGCATCAGCCGGTCGCGCGACATCCGGGCCCTCGGACATGACCTGAAGGCCGGCATTCGTCGGACGGGAGCCAGAGACGGGCTCCAGAAGAAGTTCAACGCCCTTGGGCCATTCGTAGGCCTGTAACGCCTCGAGGCGACTACCCGCCTGCAAGTCGCTTACCAGCACGATCCGTCGCGGCCCCGTGGTCGCCTTGCCCTCGGCGTCCGCCAAGGCCTCCGCGGCCGCAGCGAGAGCGGTCCCCAGTCGCGTGGAACCCCAACCCGGCTTGATCGTCCCGACGCGCGCCACCGCCAAAGCCGCGCGGTCGCTCGCGGCGGTCCGCCGCCACTCATCGGCGGGAAGCACCGTAGCCGCCACGCGATCGAAGGTCATCAATGTCACCTCATCCGCGGGACCAGCCCGCCGGATCCATTCGTCAACGCGGCCGACGGCAGCCGGCCAGACGCCCTCACGGCGCATGCTCGCGCTGGTGTCGAGCAGGAGGACGGTACGCGCCGGACGGGCCGCGGCCGGATCATCATCGGGAGTTCCCGGGAGAAAGGGCCGGGCAAAGGCGAAAGCGAGCAGAGCGAGCGCGAGGCACCGCAGGATGAGAAGCAGGATGTGCTCGAAACGGTGCCGCTGCGACAACCGGGGCGGGCTCGGCTGCAGGAAAATCAACGAGCCGAACGGTAACCGCTCGCGCGTGGTGCGGCGGACCAGGTGGTAGATCACCGGTCCCGCCACGGCGAGGGCGCCGATCAGGAAGAGCGGAGCGAGGAAATTCATCCGCGGCCCCCTCCCGGCGCGCGCCGCACAAGACGTCCGCGTCGCATCCGCGCCTGCAGAAATTCGAAGAGCGAGAGCTCGAGCGGCTCCGCCGTGGAAATGCGGTGGAACGCCGCGCCCAGCCGCCGGCACGACGCCTCAACCGCCGCGGAATGCGCGTCGAGCCGGCGCCGGTATTCATCGCGGGCCTGCGCGGGGTCGATGTACAGCAGCCGGCCGGACTCGACATCCTCCAGCAGCGCCGGTTGCGCCAGACCGAGATCGAGTTCCACCGGATCGAGGACTTGAAAAACCGCGAGCTCATGCCCGCAAGCGGCGAGCGCGGTGAGTTCGCGCTCCAGGTCGCCCAGGGGCGCGAGCAAATCGGAGATGAGAACCACCAGGCCACGCTTGCGGGTGAGCGCGGTGATCCTCTCCAGCGCCGCGACCGGATTCGTGCCGCGACCCGCCGAGGGTTTCTCCAGCGCGAGCATCAATTGCCGCAAGTGTCCTGCGCGGTTGCGCGGCGGAAGGTAGTCCCGCACCTGTTCATCGAAGGTGAGAAGCCCGACCGCGTCGCCCTGGCGATGCAGGAAGTACGCGAGGGTGGCCGCCAGCGTCGCCGCGTACACGGCCTTGGTGAAACCACGCGAGCCGTAGTCCATCGACCGGCTCTGGTCGGCCAGCAGATGAACGCGGAGGTTGGTCTCGTCCTCGTAGCGCTTCAGGTAGTAGCGGTCGCTCCGAGCGAACACGCGCCAGTCGATGTAGCGCGGATCATCTCCCTCGGTGTACTGGCGGTACTCGGTGAACTCGACCGAGAATCCGTGGTACGGGCTGCGGTGCAGGCCGCTCCAAAATCCCTCCACGACCGCGCGTGCCCGCAGCTCGAGGCTGCGGATGCCCATGAGGGCCCGCGGATCGATCAGACGGGCCGCGGCGAGGCCGGGGTCAGGAGCGACGGACATCGATTGGCGGGGACGTTCGTTCAGCCGTTGGCGAGCGGGGCCTTGGCGGCCGCCACGAGTCGCTGGATCACATCTTCGACCCGCACGCCCTCGGCCTCGGCGCGGTAATTCAGCAAAATGCGATGCCGCAACGTCGGCAGCGCGAGCGCCTGGATATCCTCGGCCGTGACATGGGCGCGGCCGCGCAGCAGCGCGCGGGCCTTGGCGCCGAGAATCAGGAATTGTGCGGCGCGCGTCCCGGCGCCCCAGCTGACCCAGTCGTTGACGAACGCGGGCACACCCGGTTGCCGGGGACGCGACGAGGCCGCGATCGCGACCGCATAGCGCACCATCTCCTCCGCGACCGGCACCTTGCGCACCAGGTCATGGAAGCGCTGGACATCCTCGCCGGTGAAAAGCGCCTCGATCGCCGCCGGTCGGCCCGCGGTGGTGCGTGTGACCACCGCGACCTCGTCGGCGACGGGCAGGTAGTCCATCACGACGTTGAACATGAAGCGGTCGAGTTGTGCCTCGGGCAGCGGATAAGTACCCTCCATCTCGATCGGATTCTGCGTCGCGAGCACGAAGAACGGCTCCTCCAAGGGATGCCGAACGCCGGAAGCCGTGACTTGGTGCTCCTGCATGGCCTCCAGCAGCGCTGCCTGGGTCTTGGGTGGCGTACGGTTGATCTCATCGGCCAGGACCATGTTGGCGAAGACCGGGCCGCGCACGAAGGCGAGCCGGCGGCCGCCGTTGCCGTCGTCCTGCAGGATTTCGGTGCCGGTGATGTCCGCCGGCATGAGGTCGGGCGTAAACTGGATACGCGCGAACCGCAGGTGGAATACCTGCGCGATCGACTTCACGAGGAGGGTCTTGGCTAAGCCCGGCGCGCCGGTGATGAGGCAGTGACCACCCGCGAGGAGCGCGAGGAGGATCTGCTCGATGACGTCGCGCTGGCCGACGATCACCTTGCCCAGCTCGGCCTCGATGCGGGCGCGGCC
>JBEGJD010000556.1:0-5738 GCA_041184765.1 Verrucomicrobiota bacterium
GAGCGGCTGGATTCGCCGGAAGATCTTGGTTTGGAGATGCGTCGTGTCTGGCGGGAAGCTTTGGGCGCGGCGCGAGCCGATTTCCTTCGACTAAAAGGTGGTCGGCTCGAAGCGCCGGAAAGTTCTGAGGTCATTCCGCTCGATGACGCCCTCTTCACGTTGCTTGAACGCAATCCCGTGGTGCTCGATGGCCGCCATTGGCCCGAGAGTACGGCGCCGCAGGCGGCGTTGGCAGCGGACGTCCTGTTGGCGCGTCGGTCGGCTCGCCTGATCGTGCCGGTGCACGAGAACGGTCGTTTGCTGGGAATTTTCCTGCTTGGGGTGAGGGAGGATGGCCGGGATTACGATGCCAGCGATCGCGCGCGCGCGGTGGAGTTGGCCCGCTTGATGCGGCTCGCGCTCCTGCGCTCGGAGGAGATGGCGCGTTTGCGCTCGGTGGAGCGTCGGGCCGCCTTGGCGGCGACGCACCTGCCGGGCTCGCTGCTGCTCGAACCAGGTGAGGAACCGGCCCGCGACCTCCCGTTGGTGGTACGCGAGGTGATCGGCGAATTGAGGCACGGGGCGGGCGACGGCCGCCGTGATCCCGGAGAGGGTCAGCCCTTGCGTGTACGCGGGGGAAAGGCGGGGGAGGTTGGCGGCGTCTGGGTGCGTTGGGAGGACGCCGCGGCTGAGCTCGTCGAGTCCCGGGAACGGGACCGTCGTGCCCGCCGCGAGCTTTTGCGCGAGCTCGCGCTCACACTGAGCCACGAGATGGGCAATTCTCTGGTTTCCCTCTCGACCTTCCGTCAGGCGGGTGCGGACCGGCCCTTGCCCGTGGCGATGCTGGAGACGATGCGCGCCGATATCGGTCGTCTACAGCGTTTGAACACCCAGTTCGGTCTGATGCAGACGATGCACGAGGCCGAGGCGGGCACCGTGGATGTAAAGGAGCTGGCTCAGGAGATCGGCCGCTCGCTCGGCTTGCGGGTCGAGGCCAGCTCGGAATCGGCGGTCCTGAACGCGGACCGGCGCCTGCTGGACTTCGCCCTGCGCTCCTTGCTCGAAGCGATCGGTGAAAACCGCGGTGAGCTCGGCCTGCGCGAGCTGGCGCTCAAGGTACGCCGCACCGGCGAGGGGCCGAACACCATCGCGCTCGTCTCCCTGAAGGGGAAACCGCTCGAACTGGAAGGCGTGCTTCCCCGCCCGACCGAGGCATCGGTGCCAAGTCAGGGTCACCTCAAGGTCCTGCTCGCGCGCGAGATCCTCGCGCTGCACCATGGGGAGATCCACGCCGGTCCCGGCCTGGAAGGAACGGAGATCCTGATCTCCATCCGTCACCTGTGAACGGCGGCGATCTTGGTGAACGCATCGAGGCTTGGGCCCGGCGGGAAGCTCACATCGAACTGCTCGTCGCCATCGGGTCACGCGTCCGGTCTCCCGGCACGGACGGGGCCGCGGACCGTCGGTCGGATTGGGATTATCAACTGGCCTCTTCGCGGCCGGAAATCCTCGACCGCTCCACGTGGCTTTCGGCGCTGGGGCTTGAGGTCCATGCCTATGCGGTGCGCATCGGTCGGCTGGGGTCTTCCGCGAAGATCAGCGCCGTCACGGACCGCGGCGAACTGGACCTCGTCATTTTACCCGCGGAAGCCCTGCGCGTGCTGACCACGGCGATGAGCCGTCCCGCGTCCTCGTGGCCGCCGCAATTGCTCCCGGCGTTGACGGATCTCGCGACGGTGCTGGCCGGGGGTTTTCGTTTGTTAAAGGGGGAGGCGGCGCACGGCGCTCTCCTGGCGCGGATCGCGCGTGAAGTGCCGGTGACGCGGCTCGACGATGCGGCGGTGCGAACCGAATCCGAGGGATTCGTGTGCGACTACGTTTCGACGTGGCGCAAGGTGGAGCGGGGCGAGTGGATCGCGGCCCAACGTTGGCTGCACCACCAGCTTGCCGAGACAAACCTTCGTCTGTTGCACGAGCTGCGGCTGCGTCGGGGCGAGGCGAGCTTTCCCGACGGCCGGCGACTGGAGCGGCTCGCGGAGCCGCTGTCCGTCGCGGTTACCGTCCGAGCGACGCCCGACGCGGAGAGTTTGCGCGCGGCGCTTCCCCGTTGTGCGGATGCCCATCGCCAGCTGGTGGAGGCCCTTTTGGGCCACAGCTGGCACTGGCCCGACCTGAGCGGGCTACGTCTGGGCGGAGAATAGCTCGGCGATGACATCCTCGAGCGGGATGTCCTCGATCGTGATGTCGGCGACCGGTCCGGTGCCGAGAATCTCCTGGGAAACGGCGACGACGCTTTCGACCGGCACCTGGAGGGTGAATTTCCCGTCGTCGGATCGCGTGGTGGCGAGCGCGTGGCGCGAGCGCCAGTCGGCGGGGAAGGCGCGTTCCGCGCCTCCGGAAACGGCGGGCAGGAACGTGATGTTCTTCCTTCGGGCACCTCCGGCGTTTTCCAGCCGGTCCAGAGCGCCATCGTAGATCTTGCGGCCGCGGTGGATGACGATGACCCGCTCGCACAGCTCCTGGATGTCGGCCATGTAGTGGCTCGTGAGCAAGATGGTGACCCGGTGGCGCCGGTTATAGTCGCGCAGGAATTGCCGGACGTTCTTTTGCGAGACCACGTCGAGGCCGATGGTCGGCTCGTCGAGAAACAGCACGCGCGGGCGGTGGAGCAGGGCGGCGATGAGCTCCATCTTCATGCGCTCGCCGAGGGAGAGCTCCCGCACCATGACGTTGAGCTTTGGGCCCACGCCGAGCAGCTCCACGAGTTCGTCTAGCGTCGCCTGGTATTGCGCGGCCGGCAGGGCGTAGATGGCCCGCAGCAGGTTGAATGACTCGATGGCGGGGAGGTCCCACCAGAGCTGGTTCTTCTGCCCCAGGACGAGGGCGAAGATCCGGCGGTACGCGTTCTCGCGTCGCGTGGGGTCGTGTCCCGCCACGCGCGCGGAACCGCTGGTCGGGAAGATAAGCCCCGACAGCATTTTCAGCGTGGTCGTCTTGCCGGCGCCGTTCGGGCCGAGAAAGCCGACGAATTCCCCCTCGCCGATCCGGAAGGAGATGTCCTTCGCGGCGGAGGTCTCCTCGTATTCGCGGTGGAACAGGCCGCGCACGCCGCCCCAGAAACCGGGTTGTTTCCGATAGGTGCGAAAGACGCGGGTAAGCCCGTCGACCTCGATCATACGTGCAGCCGGCGGGCTCCGGCGGTCATTGGGTGAAAGCGGGCAGCTTCACGATCTTCCCGCCGGCCAAGGCGGACTCGTGCGCACACAGGCCGACGCACGTCCAGTTGGCGGACTTCACCGCGTTCGGGTACGGATCGCGCTCTTCGACCAGCGCCATGAGGAACTCGTGGGCGAGGTGGGGATGCGAGCCACCGTGGCCCGCGCCCTGGGTGAAGCTGAGGTGGGTCTTCTTCCCGAGATCATAGACGCCCTTGGTCGTGAACGGTCGGATACCCTTCGGCAGGCGGTGCGCGTAGTCGGGCACCTGGACCTTCCGCGGAATCTTGGGCTCGGGCAGCTTGGCGGTGTGCAGCACGTGCGGCTCGTGCTCGATCAGCGTCCACTCAAACGACTTCTTCGACCCGTACACATCGATGCTTTCGCGGTACTGCCGCGCGACATCGAAGAGCGAGCGGATGATGCGCGCGGTGAGGTCGGAGTCCTTCAGCTTCACGTGCGCGGTCTCGACCGCGAACGGCGAGCCGTACTTGCGGATCAGTTCCTTCCGGATGGTGCCCGAGCCGAAGCAGGACACGTACTCGGCGGTGGCGTCGGTCAATGCGAGCATCGGCCCGACGCAATGGGTCGCGTACCACATCGGCGGCAGGCCAGGCCAGTAGTTGGGCCAACCATCCATGTCCTGCTGATGGCTGGCCTGGAGGAACTGGATTTTTCCGAGGTCACCCTTGTCGTAGAGCTCCTTGATGTAGAGGTACTCGCGGGCGTACACGACGGTCTCCATCATCATGTACTTCAGGCCGGTCCGGCGGCAGAGATCGACGATCCGGCGGCAGTCCTCGATCGAGGTGGCCATCGGCACGGTGCAGGCGACGTGCTTTCCGGCCTTCAGGGCCTTGATCGTCTGTGGCGCGTGGTCGGGAATCGGGGTGTTGATGTGGACGGCGTGGATGTCCGGATCTCGCAGGAGCTTGTCGTAATCGGTGTAGCCCTTGGGGATGCCAAAGGCGTCCTGGATGGACTTCAGTTTCTTCGGATCGCGCTGGCAGACCGCCACCAGGTTGGCGTTGGGGTGGGCCTGGTAGATGGGGATGAACTCGGCGCCGAAGCCGAGACCGATGATGGCGACGTTGATCTTTTGGGGCATGATGGAGAGGAGTCCGCGGAGCTTGCGGCGGTGCGCGGCGGAGGAAAAGCCCGAACCTTGGACCGCGGCCGCCGGTCTCGTACGTCAGGTCGGTAGTACGACGAGGTCGTCGGCGTGCAGGCTGCAGTGCACGGTGTCACCGGCGTGGAGGATGTCGCCGTGCGCGCTCTCATTTGCCACGACGGCGCGGAGTCGGGTGCCGGCGCGCGTGGCGAGGACGAGATGGTCGGTGGCGCCCTTGAAGATTTCCTCCTCGATAAGAGCCTCGAAGGATCCCGGGACTTCCGGCGGCCGCGGGCCCACGTGGACCTTCTCGGGGCGGATAAGGACGAGCGCGCGGCCGCCGCCGGCCGGCCAGCGCTCGGCGGGCATCGTGATCTCCAACCCGCCCTCGAGACGTACCCGGAGCGCGGTGCCGTCGCGTCCGACGGGCTCGCCCGGCAGCAGATTGGTCTCGCCGACGAACGAAGCGGCGAAGGCCGTCGCCGGCTGGTGGTAGACCTCGTGCGGCGTGCCGAGCTGCTCGATGCGCCCTTGGTTCACGATCGCGATGCGGTCGCTCATGGTGAGGGCCTCCTCCTGGTCGTGGGTGACGAACACGAAGGTCAGACCCAGCTGACGCTGCAGGCGCTTGAGCTCGAGCTGCATCTGCAAACGCAGCTTGGCGTCGAGGGCGGAGAGCGGCTCGTCGAGCAGGAGCACCTGGGGCTGGCAGACCAGTGCACGGGCGAGCGCCACGCGCTGGCGTTGTCCGCCGGAGAGCTGATGCGGCCGGCGCGATTCGAGGCCCGCAAGTGAGACCAGCGCGATCGCCTCCTCCACGCGCCGGCGCGCCTCGGGAGCCGCGACACCTTGCATGCGCAGTCCAAAACCGACGTTGCCGGCGACGTCGAGATGCGGGAACAGCGCGTAGCTTTGGAAAACCTGGTTCACCGGCCGCCGGTAGGGCGGCAGGTGCGTGACGTCGTTCTCGCCCAGCCACACCGAACCGGCCGTGGGCTGTTCAAACCCGGCGATCAGGCGGAGGAGGGTGGTCTTGCCGCAGCCGGACGGCCCGAGGAGCGTGAGAAACTCGCCCGCGTTGATCTCCAGCGAAACGTCGCTCACCGCCGCGAAAGCGCCGAAGCGTTTTGTGACCTGGCGCAGACCGACGCGCGCGCTCATCGCGACGCCTCCGTGCCCCGCTCCTGGAAACGAACAAGGATCCAGTAGCTGAGGACGAACAGGGCCATGAACACGACGCCGAGGGCGGAACCGAACGGCCAGTCGCGCGCTTGCAGGAACTGGTTTTGGATCACGTTTCCAAGCAACGGCACTTTGGCGCCGCCCATCAGGTCGGTGATCGCAAACATCGCGATCGACGGCACGAACACGAGCAGGGCGCCCGCCGCGATGCCAGGCAGCGTGAGCGGGATGATCACGGATGAGAACACCCG
>JBEGJD010000557.1:0-3193 GCA_041184765.1 Verrucomicrobiota bacterium
CAATCAGCGGGTAACTCTCTGTTTTCCACTGCGCATGGAGCGGCGCGCCCACCATCGCGAATATCGCGAGGAGCAGCGTACCCGTGAGGCGGGAAAGGCCCCGCGTCGCAGGGGAGGAGGACCGCCGGGTCAACCGGGCCGAGTTAACGAAAGTCGTCATCACCGTTGGGCGGAAGCGGTCACTTGGATCCCGGTACGAAGCCGTCCTCGGTATCGCCCCGCGCGAAGTACTCGCCGGTGCGTACGAATCCGGAACGTTGGTTGTAGAGTTCGATCACCCGCGTGAGCTCGAGGAGGCTGATGCGCCCGTCGCGGTTGAAGTCGGCGGTATGCGGGGTGGTCGGCACCGCGGTGACGCCACTCGCCCGATTCAAATCGGGCGCGAAACCATCCTCGCCCAAAGCATCAGGCCGGTAGGCGCCGGTCCGCACCTGCAACGATCTCGTGCCGTAGAGTTCGATCACGCGGGTCAATTCAAGCAGACTGATGCGGCTGTTTCGGTCGGTGTCCGCGGAGTGGTAGGCCGGTCCGGCGGGAACAAGCAGGGGGTCGGATTGAGCCAGAACCTGATGCGTTACCCCGTCCCGCAAACCGGACACCATGGTGGTGACCGAGGGCTTGCCTGAGGTGCTGGCTGGCACCGCCACCACAAAGCTGAACGAAGGCGAGGGAACAGCAGAGGCCGACCACGTCCACTCCAAGACCCCGGTATCTCCCGCAACTGGACGCTGCGCAACGGACTGCGCGTTATCGCTCAAGTAGGACCAGTCCGCAGGTAGCAGGACGGAAATATTCAGCTGGGAAAAAGCGGCTGTGAGCTCGGCGCCTACGTTGATCACCACGCGACCTCCCGGAATGTAGCCGAAGCTTCCCACATCCTGTTTGGCGGAAATCTGGGAACCGAGAGTGGAGCCGGTGACGGTCATCGTGCGACTGTCCAACGAACGCGCTCCCGAGGTCACTCGAGCCCAGAAACTGCGCGCTCCTTGCACCGACGACAGGGACAAGACAGCTTTGGCTTGCCCGGACAGAGGTTTCGAGGTGTCGCCACGCTGGCCCTCATACCATTGATAAACCAAACCCTCGCCGACCGCATCCACCCGTAGGGTAGCTACTCCTCCCGCGGCGACGATCACATCGCCCGTAGCGAAGCGGATGTCGAAGCCCGACGTAGCCGGAGCCGAGACCAGATCACGGCCTCCGTTCGCGAGCATACCCAAAATCGTGACCGTTCCAGCATCGGACGTATCGAAAAGACTGACTTGGGGAAGAACCGGTGTCTGTAGTTGCCAAGCCGGGTTGGTGAGCAGAATCCACTCGGGGGATGAGGCGAGCGACTTTGTATTATATCCCCATACATATAAACGATTTCCTGCGTTCAGTCCCGCGGTTTGGGTACTGGATCCTGTGACGGAGAAGTAGGTCAGCCCCGCGTCGGAAAACCAAGAGTTCAGGGCATCGGGTTCGTCCGTTGAAAGCGGAATCCAAGCGGTGGCCCACGCGGACTTGGGCTCAATCGCCGGATCGAAACCCGACTTGAAAACTCCCACCTCAAAGAAAAAAGCCCGAGAGACGGGCCACACGTCGCCGTTCGAAAACGTACCTTTACCGCCGCTGCCACCGGAGCTGGTCACGCCGATTGTCTGCTGACCCCAGCCGAGGGAAACGGAGAGGAGGACTCCGGCGAGGAACGCGAGCAGTCTGATTTTCACAGGGAGAACGGCGCGGTCTGCACCAAGGGGGCGGGCACGCCGGTTTTCAGGCGCACAAGAAGGGCGGCGGAAGCGTCAAGGAGTTTGGCTGAAGAGTAATCCAAACCGTCCAAGGAAGCCTTTTGCCAGACCGGCGCGGTTCCCGACTTGAGGAAAAAGCTTTCGAACGAGGCCCCGTCCCAGCGAAAAACCTGATCGGCGGTCGCCGCCGAAACACCGGACGTGAGCCCAGCGACCGAGACCAAACGCAGGTCGGCCAATGACGCTGAAACAGGGAAACCCGGCGCCAGGAGCTGTCCGGACGAAACGGGGCTCCGCACGAATGGGCCCGATCTTACCTCCCCAGCCACGGTGAAAGTGGCCGAGCTCTTCTGCCGCTTGAAGAAGACGCCCACCCCTGGGGGAATGATGGCGTTGTCCTGATTGGCGGGACCAGTCGCGAGTGAGCGCCACTGGGGTGCTGTTCCCTTTCGGAAATAGTAAACGGTCAGTCCCTTCGCGGTGGAGAAGTACACCTGATCCGCCTCTGCGGGAGAGGTGGCCGAATTCATTCCCGCCGTCGCCCCCGTTCCAAAGACCGTCGCCAAGGTCCAATGGGGGCGAATCACGATCCGGTGATTAACAATAGAAGCTAAATTGTTTTTTATCAGCGTGTTAAGTACAGAATCTTCCACGGCTATCTTGCCCGATGCTTGCGCTGCCGAAACGCGCTCGTCGACCTCGATGCGGTGTCCGATGGCGTCGGAGGCAACGCCCTCGCGGTGACTGATCACCTCAACGTAGTACGAGGACCCCGGCTGAAGAACGCTCGCCAGCGTCTGCCTTACTCCCTCGGCATTCACCAGGGTGATGCCCTCGGAGTCCACCGCCTCGACGACTCCGGCGGCCACCGCCGGCCTGATCAGGGGAACGCCGACGGGGATCATCCGGTATTCTCCGACTGGATATGAGACCACGCCCACCACGCTAGCCGCATCCTGGGCGAGAGCCGTGCCTGCGGTCAGACCGCAGGAAGCTGTCGATGCCAACGCCCAAAAAATAGTTTTCGTCCAGGGTATCACGGTAGCTCCAAAGGAGCTTCGCCCTTTCGAATCACTTCACTCAAGGCTAATTCCCAAAGTATTATCCCTCAGGGAACTGGTCTGAAATGGACCCAAACTTTGGTGTAGATCCGTGTAGATCCCACAGAGCGGTGGCGTCCCCACGGGGATTGGCTCGGGCCTACGGCCCTCGGTGCTGCGCACTCGACGCTCCGCGTCGCCCCTTCTCCCTGCGCTTCGCTCCGGTCGTCGAACCCAGGGGCAGCGGCTCCGCCGCTGTCGCCGCCGGCCGGCGGCGATTCTCATCCCCGTGGGGACATAAAAAAATCCACCCGACGGTGGCTCTGCTGGCGTCCCCACGGGGATTCGAACCCCGGTTCTCACCGTGAAAGGGTGGTGTCCTGGACCAGGCTAGACGATGGGGACTAACCGCGGAGCGCG
>JBEGJD010000558.1:0-2695 GCA_041184765.1 Verrucomicrobiota bacterium
ACTTCATCCACAACAGCGCCGCCAGGAACCGCGCCAATTTCAACCTGCTCGGCCGGAAGCCCGACAACCGCACCGACGTTCCGGGCTACGGACATCGTTTGCTCAACAACCTCGGTTTCGCGGGAAGCACCGAAGTCACGCAGCTCGAAGCCGCGACCTGCGAAGTGCGCGGCAATACGTGGCAGTTCGCAGAGCCGCCGGTCGCAGCGGACTTCATCGGCCTCGACGAGGCCGACCTCACGCGCCCGCGACGCGCCGACGGTAGCCTGCCGGAGATATCCTTCCTCCGCCTGGCGCCCGGCAGCCGCCTGATCGACCGCGGCGTCGACGCCGGCAGATCCCACCACGGCGCCGCGCCCGATCCCGGCGCCCACGAGTTCCACCCGGCCGCCCACGATTGAGCGGCGCCCCTCCTCCGGCCTGCGTCACGTGATACGTGACGCAGGATGAGAGGTCACTTGGCGCCGATTGCGGCGAGGCGGGTGACGACGTCCCAGTTGAAGCGCACGAAGCGGTGCAGCGCCTCCTCCAGGATTCGCTCCTGGTCGCTGTGGGCGCCGTAGCCCTTCTGCGCGTCCTCACTGTCGATCATCGGCCCGATGCCGAAGCACTGGATTCCCTTGCCTCGCAGGTAAGCCATGTCCGTCGCGCCCGTGCTCATGGTCGGAAGCGTCACCACGCCGTACTCGCGGCGGATCGCGCCCTCGATCACTTCGAAAGCCTCGGTGTGCAGGCTCGACGGCGGCGCACCCGGACGGCTGTGCCCCGTGGCCCGCTCGACGGTAACGGCCGGGTCGTCGATCACGCGCTGCAGCTCGTCGAGGAAGCGGTTCATGTCCTCGTCGGGCAGCGCGCGCACGTCGAGCGTGGCGTCCACCTCGGAGGGGATCACGTTCACGCGGTAGCCGGCGTTGATCATCGTGGGAGAGATCGAGGTGCGCAGGGTTGAGTACAAACGGGGCTCCTTCTCGGCGAGATGCTCCTGCGCGCGGCCGCTTTCGTCGCCCTGCAGGACCGCGCGGTAGCGGGCGGCATCCTCCGGCGGGCTGATCTCGGCAAGGCGCTCGAAGAAGGCTCGCGTGGTCTCATTGAGCCGCATCGGCGTTTGCCACTCCGAGAGGCGCGCGATCGCCTTCGCGAGGTGGACGACCGCGTTGGAGCGCAACGGCACGGATCCGTGTCCCGCCACTCCGCGCGCCACGAGCCGGATACGGTTGGGGATTTTCTCCGTCGTCTGCACGCTCCCGTACTGGGGTTTGCCGCCGCGGCGCAGCACGCTGCCTCCCTCGGCGAGACAGAACTCGGCGTCGATCTCGGCGAAGTGCTCGCGGACCATGAACTCGATGCCGTGCCGCACGGACCCCTACTCGCCCGCCTCCGCGAGGAAGATCACATCGCGGTCGAGCGGCACGCCGCCGCGCTTGAGCAGGAGCATCGTCATCAGTGCCGCGGCGACGTTGTCCTTGTCGTCGATCGTGCCGCGTCCGTACACCCACCCGCCCTCGCGCACGGCGCCGAACGGCGGATGGCGCCATTTCTTTGGATCGACGTTCACCACGTCGGTGTGGGCCATGATGAGCAGCGGGCGCTTAGTGCCGTTACCGCGCAGCCGCGCGACGAGGTTCGGCCGGTGCTTTTCCAGCGCGAACACTTGCACCGGGATTCCCTCCGCCTCGAGCACGCCGCGCAGGTAGTCGACCGCGGGCGCCTCGTTGCCGGGCGGGTCGCTCGTGTCGAGCCGCACCAGTGCCTGGAAGTGGCGCATCGTCTCCTCCTCCAGCGCCGCCCAATCGGGAAAAGGCGTCGCCGGTTGCGCGCCGAGCGCGGCCAGGGCGAGTGCATTAAGAAGCAGGATTTTTAAAAAGGAGCGGAGGATGGCGGCGCGCATCCCGCCACCGAACCCCGTTCCGCGCGCGGCGCAACCGCGCCGCGGCCGGTTGACTCGGTCCGAGGGCCCGCGGAGCGTGCCAAGATGAACGTCGTTCCCGCCGCCACGATCTGCGCGACCGCCACCCCGGCGGGCGAATCGGCCCTCGCGGTGGTTCGTATCAGTGGAAAAGATACAGCAAGAATCGCGACGGAGCTGGCGGGCTCCCCTCCCCCTCCCCGTCGCGCCCTCCGCCGCACCTACCGCTCGGCGGACGGCGCGGAACTCGACGACGTCGTGCTCACGTTTCTCGCGGGCCCTCGCTCCTACACCGGCGAGGACACTCTGGAGATCTCGTGCCACGGGAATCCCTTCATCGTGCGGCGCATCCTGGAAGACTTGCGGCGGCGGGGTTGTCGTCTGGCCGAACCCGGGGAGTTCACGCAGCGCGCGTTCCTGAACGGCCGGATGGACCTTACCCAAGCGGAGGCGGTGATGGACGTAATCCGGGCCCGCGGCGACCGAGCCTTGGCGGCGGCGCAGGAACAATTGCGGGGCGGCCTTGGGCGGCGCCTGCAGGTCCCCACCGATGGATTGCTGGACGCGCTGGCGCGAATCGAGGCCTACATTGATTTTCCAGATGAAGATCTGCCTCCGGAGGATAGGCAGACTGTTTCAGCTCAGATTAATGATATCTTATTGGCTATAAATAGGTTAGAGGCTAGCTCACGCTACGGCGAAATCCTGCGCGACGGCATCAAGACCGTCATTCTGGGTGCCCCCAACGCCGGCAAAAGCAGCCTGCTAAATAGATTGGTGGGCCATGAT
>JBEGJD010000559.1:0-11814 GCA_041184765.1 Verrucomicrobiota bacterium
GTACTCGTAGCGGTCGATGACCTTGCCGGTGTCGTAAAGCAGCGTCTTCGGGTAATACGCCTCGTCGAAGGGGCGCGGACGCGTCGGTCCGCCCCACGTCGAACCCTCGCGACTGCCCCAGTGGCGGCGCGCCCAGTGCGGACCACGCAAGGGATCCCGCGTGCGGTTCATCCACGCGAGCAGCGCGTCGAGCAGCCGCTCCCGATCCCCCGCGCCGGCCGCGTCGCTGATCCGGTTGGACATTTCCAGCGGATCCTCCCGCAGATCGTAGAACTCGTCCGTGTCGAGCAGGTTGATCACCAGCTTGCGCCGGCCGTCGAACACACAGCGGATCGGCGCGAACGCGCCAAACCCGTCGTGATCGATCTCGAAACGGTTGAACTCGACGAAGACCGCCTCGTTGGTGCGGTGCGCGGGGTCGCGCATCTGGGCCAGCAGCGAGCGCCCCTGCAGCAGGTCCGGCACCGGGATTCCGAAGTAGTCGAGCACAGTCGGAACCACATCGATGTGCGAGATCGGCGCCTTGGAACTGGCCCCGGCCGCGGCGACGCCCGGCCAGCGAACTATGAACGGGATGCGCACGATCTCCTCGTACATGCAAGGCCCCTTGCCGAAGAGCCCATGACTTCCGAACATATCGCCGTGGTCGCTCGTGTGGATCACCAATGCCCCGGGAGTTTCAGCGTCGATTATCTCCAGCACCCGACCAACCTGGGAGTCACAAAAGCTGTTGCACCCGAAATGCTGCGGATGGCGCAGGGCAGATTTGTCTCCGCTGCGAACCAAGTTGGATCGCTGGGATGCGGTGTGCCGGGCCCATTCTTGCTGAGAACGAGGCTTGTCCGAAAGCGGGTCGTCCGCATTGGGCACCGGAAAGCGAAACTTCTCGAACGCGCTCGCGTAGGGTTGGGGCGCGATGAACGGATGGTGCGGCTCGTCGATCGAGACGATCAGCAGAAAATCGCGGTCGCGATGCGCCCGGATGAACTCGCGCGCGCGTTCGGCAATCCGCCAGGCGTGCGTGAACTCCGCGGTGATGCCGTGCGCGGCCACATCCTTCGGTTCCAAGACCCGGCGCGACAGCGCCCGCGCCTCTTCGCTTGGCAGCGACTCGAGGTAGTTCCGCCCGTCCATCCAGTAAGCCGGGTCCCAGCCAGGAGGGCAGCGTCCATCGCCAAAGTAGTCGCTGCCGTCGAGGTGCCATTTGCCGACGTAGCCGGTGGCGAAGCCGCGATCGCGCAGTCGCTGACCCAGGGTGGGCAGATCGAGGTGTGGCGCCATGTCGTTGCCGAGGACCCCGTTGCTGTGCGGATAGAGGCCGGTGAGCAGCGCGGAGCGAGCCGGCCCGCAAACCGGGGCACAGGTATAGGCGCTGTCGAATCGCACGCCCTCCGCGGCTAGCCGGTCGATATGCGGCGTGCCAAGCGCGAGGTCCGGCCGGTAGCAACCGACGCAGTTCGCGCCCTGCGTATCGATCAGGAAGAGGACGGTCTGTCTTTTTGCCATGATAAGGGGTGAGCGCCGCGCCACGGGGATCGGGAGTTCAAGTCGCGGCCTCCGTTACAGCCCCTTCGCGGGGATTCCGGCGCGCGGAACGGCGGTACAAGGTCGGCGTCAGTTTCGTGATCCGCTTGAACAGCCGGCAGAAGTAGAACGGATCCTCGTAGCCCACGAGGTGGGCGATGCTCTCCACCTTGGTCTCGGTCTGCTCGAGATACTCGCAGGCCTTGGCGATCTTGAGCTGGTTGAAATAGCTCCGCGGGCTGTGCCCGGTGAGCTTGCGGAACTGCAGCGTGAAGTAGGCGTGCGACATGCCGGCGCTCGCCGCCAGCTCGTGGATGCTCACGTGGGTGCCGGGATTCCGGCGCATCATCTCGAGTGTGCGCTCGATCCGCGCCTTCGCCGGCTCCTGGCGGCCGGAACGCTGGCGGGTCCGCCCGACGAGATCGCCAAGCAATTGGTGCAACACCGACGACGCCTGCACCTGATGCAGATACGACTCGCCCTGCTGGAAGATGCCGAGGATCCGCTCGAAGTTCTCCACGAAACGCAGGTCCGAATCGACCGTGATGCAGACCTGTTTCCCGCCGCCGGTGAGGACATCGTAGTACTGCTGGGCGACGGTGCCGTTGAAGTGAATCCAGTAGTAGGACCACGGCTGCTCCGCGTCGGCGGCGTAGGCGTGGAACTCGAACGGCCGCAGCATCGCGAACGTGCAACGGGTGACGCGAAAGCGGCCGTGGCTGAGATCGAGGATACCGGCGCCGTCGATGCAGTAGAGCAACGTGAACGCCCAGTCCCCGTTGGGCCGGTTCACCTTCTGTCCCTCCGCGTGCGGAAAATACCCGAGCCGGCACGGCAGCAGGGCGGCGGTCAGCGGCTGGCGGCTGGCCGTCTCCACCACCTTGGTCGGCAGCTTGAAGATCCGTTCCCCCGGAAAATCCTCCCGGCCGAGGAGCGAGACCAGTTTGCGTCCGTTGAAATTGAAGACGCGGGTATTCGGATCCGCCATGTACCCCTCCAGCGAGAACGCCGACGGATCCCGCGGCACCAGCACGCGCGTGCGCGGAGCCGAAGCGGGGGCGGAGGCGCGACTGGAACGGGGAGCCTTGGCCATCGAAGGGTCCTAGCGCGCGCCCGCCACGCGCCACAAGGCGAAGTAGAGCCCGATCGCGGCGAGGGCGACGACGATCGATGCCACCCGCAGACCGGACCACGGAGTGAGGTCGACGGCCGGTCCGGCCGGAGCAGCCGTCGCGCCGACGCGGACCTCGGCCGGTCTGGCCGGAGCGAAACGCCCGATGATCAGCATGAACCCACAGAGCAGGATCGTGTTCAGCGCGGCGAGATGGAGCCAGTGGACGTGGAGCGAGGAGACCTTGAGGCGAAAGCCAAGGAAGCCGTCCCCGAAGGCGGAGTTCAGCAGGATCGAAGTGAACACGCCGAGAACCATCGAGACATTCGCCGCCCAGGCCGGCACCCGCCGGCTGACCATGCCCACGACAACGACGGCGAGCAGCGGCAGTTTGAAGGCCGACATCACCTGCTTCATCATCGTGAAGATCCCCTCGGAGGAGCCGCCCAGCAGGCTGCTGGTGAGGATGGAGACGACGACGATCGCGACGGAGAAAATCTTGCCGGCGCGTACCATCTCGTGGTCCGAGGCGCCCGGACGCAGCCAGCCACGGTAGAGATCGACGCTGAACATGGTTGAAACGCTGTGCAGCCCGCCGTTGAAGGCGCTGATCACCGCGCCGAGGAAAACCGCCGCGAAAATCCCGACGAGGTACGGCGGCAGCACCGCGTCGACGAGGAGCGAATAAGCGAGATCACCGTTGCCGATGGCCGCGGGGCCGAACATCTCGGCCGCGATGATGCCGGGGATCACGAGGAAGAATGGACCGAGCAACTTGAGTCCGGCCGTGGCGAGGATGCCCTTCTGCGCCTCCGCGAAGCTCTTCGCCCCGAAGGAACGCTGCACGATCATCTGGTTGGTGCACCAGTAGAACAGATTGATGAACAGCATGCCCGTGAAGAGCGTGTCGAAGGGCACGTTCGAGCGGGCCCCGCCCACCGGATCAATCTTCACGGCCTGGTGCTGTAGCACGCGGGTGAGGCCGGCGAGAAACTCCCCCTCCCCCAGCTTGAAGAGCGCCAGCACGGGGATGAGCAGACCGCAGACCAGCAGGCCCGCGCCGTAAAGAGTGTCGGACAACGCCACCGCCTTCATACCGCCAAAAAGCACATAGCAGGTTCCGATGATGCCGATGCTCCAAGCCATGAGCTGGAACGAGGCCCGCTCCGAAATACCCAACTGCGTGTGCACGTGGAAAATCGTGCTCATCGCCACGCCGCCGGAATAAAGGACGAATGGCAGGATGTTCAGGGCGATCGTGATGATGAAGACGATGCCCATGATGCGCCGCGCCGTCGCATCGAAGCGCTGCTCGAGGAACTGCGGCACGGTGGTGATGTTGCCCGACCAGTAGCGCGGCAGGAAGTACCACGCCATGGCGATCAGCGCGAAAACGGGCACCACCTCCCAAGCCATGACAACCGCGCCGTGGATCGAGGCCGCGCCGTTCAGGCCGATCAATTGCTCGGTGGAAAGGTTCGTGAGCAGCAGCGCGCCCGCGACCTGGATCCACGGCAGCTTCCGCCCCGCGAGGAAATAGTCCTGCGAGTTGGCGTTATCCATGCCCCGCGTGCGCCACCACGCGATGAACGCCACGAGGACGGTGCACAGGAAGAAGGAGCCGAGGGTGAGCGCGATGTTCATGGGGTGAAACGGGGCGGGAAGTTCGGGACGAAAGCCAAAGCAGTCACTTGCCCTTCGCCTTGCGGCGCTCCTCGCGCTTGGCGCCCCGCGCCGCCTGGTCGGCGGAAGACGAGGCCGGGCTGGCAGGTGGTTGCGCGGCGGCGGACTTCCATTCGGGCAACGCGTCCCCGCGATGGATCTCGACGAGACTGAAAATATCGTCCTGCGCGTCCGTGTTCACGAGCGCGAGGTCACTGCCGCGCGTTCCCCCGCGGGCGAAAACCGCGTCGGTGAGCGTCACGATCTCGCTCCTCCATTTCTTGTCGCCGCGCCCCACGACCGAAAGCCCCGTTCGCATCTCAGCCTGGCCCGCGTCGTAGAGCAGCTTCCAGGTGGAACCGGGACGCTCGTCGTACCACAGCACGTGGACCGACATCGTCCGGGGCCGGCGGTCCGCGGAAAACCCGTCGTGCAACTTGAAGTACAGCGCGTCCTTTCCGGAGGCGTGCTCGAACGCGCGCGCGAACCGGTCGTAGATGGACGACGCCTTGGTCAGCGGTCCTCCCACCCGCCACCGCGGAACGGAAGTCTCATCGGGGTCGATCTGGTAAAGGAAGCGGCTGTAGTTTTCGGGCCAGATGTTCCAGCCGACGTCATTGAACCCCGTCTGGGTGTCGCGTTGCCGGACTTGGTCCAGCAGCAGTCCGTTGCGGTCGTCCACCGCGGCGCCGTAACGCGCATACTCCGCGGTGATGCGGAGCATGCGGTCCACGTTCCGACGCGTAGCCGGTCCGAAGACCGCCTCCGGATACGCCTTGGTGTCCGAGGCATCCAAGCCCTTGTGCAGCGCGCAGAACGCGCCCGTGGCGGTCGCCGGATGGATCTGGCCGGCGTAGCGGTTGAAAAAATGGAAGGAGTGCAGGTACCCCTGCGTCTTGCTGCCCTCCATGGCGCCACGGTTGACGTCCCAAATGCTCTGGCCGCCGTTCAGCGCGTTCACCGCGCCCCAGTAGAAGTTGAGGGGCACGTTCAGCTGGTACCACGGCTTCTGCCAAGTCTGGTCCATCTCCGACCGGCGGAACAGGGCGAGACCTTTGGGATCGACGAGGTGGTTGATCCACTGGTCGTACAGCCCCCGCTCGCCCGCCAGGTGATGCCCGCGGGAAAGCGCGCCGTTCTTGATCCCGAATCCGCCCCGCACCCGGCTGGTGACCCAGTCCCATTCCTTCTGGAAGCCCTGACTCGCCTCGATCGCGTCCTCATCGGATCCGATCACCGGCCCGATGGCGTTGAAAAGCAGGTCGATCTTCGGGTGCGCGGTGTCCTCCTGGAACAGGGTCACGAACAGATCGAAGGTCGCGAGTCGGAAGTCCCGCCACGCCGGCGCGCTGCGCGGCAGGTCGTAGCGCGGCTCGATCGCCGTGCCTTTGTACGGCGTCTCGTCGCCCGTGCAGCCCGTCTTGATCTGGATGAACGCGATGCGCTCCTGTGTTTCCCTCGGGAACGTGCGGATGTGCTTCGCCCACTCGGTGATCACGCGCTGGTGGAACGTCCGGTAGGCCGGCGAGAGGTAGAACGGATATCCGTTCCACTTTCCGGTGTGCTTCTCCTTCTCGCCCTCGGTCATGACTCTGGGCACCCCGCGGGTGTAGATCCAGTCCGGGGATTCCGGGCCGGCCTCGAAGGACAAATAGAGAAACATCTTGTAGCGCTGCGCGCGCTCCAGCGCCCGGTCCAAGGCGGTCCAATCGTATTTCTCCGGCTGCGCCTCAATCTCCGCCCACCGCAGGTTGAGCGAGAACCCCTTGATGAAAGGATAGTCCCCGGGGTCGAACGTATCGCTGCGGTCCCAGACCCCGAAGGCACTCGGCGGCGGCGCCGCCATGACCGGCGCGATGAGGAGCAGGGCCGCGAGACAGAATGCGCCGAGGCCGCAGGCGCGGCGGGCGATTGTTGAGAACGGGATTTTCATAAGCACGGGAGGGCGGGCAGCGCTCTTCGGAGAATCTCAGGCGGCGCAACGAGCGTTCCGCGACGCCTGGCACCGGTCAACCGCCCCGGGGGCGGTTGGCCTCGAACGCAATCCCGACACGGCATTAAAAGCTGAACCGCGAAGTGACGATCCATTCCATCGGCGGATTGAAGCGGTAGTTGACCAAGGTGCCATCGCTGGACTGCTGGATCCGGACGAAGGCATCGTTGTTCAAAACATTGTTGAGGTTGGTCTGCAGGGACCAGTTCACCGAACGGCCCAGCAGCGTGACTTTTCGACGGTAGGCGGCGTTGAGATCCAGAAACACCTGCTTGGAGCCGTAAGTGACCGTGCGCACCACCGCGGACGGCGTGCCCGAGGCAGAGTAGCCGATGATCGGCGCGCTGGAGAAACGCAGCCCACCGCCGACGGTGATACCCTTCAGGGGCCCGCTGGAAAAATCGTAGTTGGTCACCGCATTCAGCTTTTGCCGCATCTGGCCCAGCGGGAGTGCGCCGTCCGCAAGGGTGAAGCTGTTGAAGACGGCCGCATCGAGCGCCGCCAACTGGGTGGCGATGGTGCCGCGGCCGGTGGCGAGCGGCAGGGCCTGGTTGGCCTCCCAGTGCGGGCGCCAGAAGGCGATGTAGGCGATTTCCTCGCGGCCGATGTTCCGGCGGGTCACCTGCTCGTCGCTGAAATTGAGAAACGCCCGCCAGTTCTCCGTGAGGTTCGCGGTCGCCTCGACCTCGTAGCCCCTCGTCCGCGAGTCGAAGGTCGTACCCGTGGCGTTGGAGGCGGTGCCGCTCGGAAACTTCCCCGCCAGCACCAGCGCGTCCCAGATCGGGTTGATGGCAGAGTTGAGGTTGCTGAAGTTGAACCCCCGCGCGGCCTCGGTCTGGAAATAAACGGCCGTCACGAAAAGCCGGCGCTTCAAAGCGTCCAGTTTGACGCCGAAGTCCTCACTCCGTCCCTCCGGCATCGGCGGACGGAAATAGGACAACGGATCGGAGGTCGCGGTGTTCAGGCGCCCCGTGAAGGTCGGCAGACCGCGGTTGGCCGCCCGGCTGTAGGTCAACCCGAGCCACGGGTTGACCTGGAGGACACCGCTGAAGGAAGCGCTGCGGGCCAAGGTCTTGTTCGGCGTTGGGCTGCGCACCGGTGTCGGCAGGCCGTTGGTGAAACCCGGCACAGGCGTGAGCACCTGAGTGGAGGCGTAGTCGCTCCGGTCGTCACGGCTGGCGCCGACGATGGTCTTCACGCGATCTCCCCAGAACGAGCTCTGCAGCATTCCGATCATCACGTGGTCATCGAAACTGGTGAGCTGGGTGTTGGCATTGAACGGAACGAGGGCCGTGGTGTAAGTCCGGCCGCTGACGGTCTCGGTGATCGTGCCCAGCGCTTTCTGGTTGTAGGGAGCCATGACAATGCCGGCGCTCGGGCCGTTGAGGTCGACATAGGTGCGGCGAAAGACGCGGTTATTGTTGTTCACCGCGCTCGCGAGGTTCGGCGCGTTCGGAGACACGACCTGCTCGCGCGCGACCACGACGCCCAGCTTCGTGAAGTCGTACTCGTAGACCCCCGCGAGCGTGTGCCGGCCCCAGCGCCCGAGATCCATCTTGTAGGACAGAACCGTCCGCACCGCGTCGTTGAGCTCGTCGTTGAAGTTAGCCTGCGGCAGGCCGTCGAAATAGGCGCGGCGCAGGTTAGGATTGGGGGCGCCGGAAGGCAGCGTCGGATTGGTGTCGATCGTGAGGGCGCGACCGGTGGCGGTCTGCGGATCCCACGTGCTGAAGTGGCTGCTCGTGCGCAGCGCCGCCACCTCGACATTGAAGTTCGGCGTGAAGGTATGCGTCAGGTACGCGCCCAGGCGGGTGTAGTTCGTATTCTGATCGAAACCCGGGCCGTAGACGGCGGTCTCCCTCGGCAGAACGCTGAAATCGGTCAGGGGCACGTTGTTGCCGTCCACCGACGTGCGCAGCGTGCTCACCGTCTTGTTGACCCAATTGGTCAACGAGCCCGAAGCGGTGTCGAGGACCAGATACGGCGTGTTGGCGGTCGCGAGCAGCGAGATCTGCTGGGCGGCATTGGCCGTCGCGCCGACGTTGCTGCCGGCGGCCTTCCACAGCGTGTAGGCGTCATAAGCAGTGATGGTGCGCTTGGTCTGCTTCGTGATGGCCGCCTTCTCCGCGTCGAGGTTCAGCTCCGTCGAACGCGAGAGACGCAACTTGCCCGTGATGAAGTAGCGCTCCGCGTCGCTGAACTCGTAGTTGCGCCAGCTGCCCCGGTTATCCTTTGCCGCGGCCACGCGAACCGCCGCCTTGTCCCCCAGAATCTGGTTGTAATCACCTTCGAGCCGGAGCCCGCCCTCCGAACGTCCCTGCACCGCCGCCGCGCTGGAATTTTTCCCGAGCTGCGCGCGCTTGGTGGAGACATTGATGATCCCGCCCGGATTACCGATGCCGAAGAGCACCGAGTTCGGCCCGCGGGACTGGTCCATGCGCTCGACGTTGAAGGTGTCGGCCGTGAAATTCGATTTGAAGAAGTTGACCGAGATCGTCCCGCCCGTGAGGCCGCGCATCCGCATCGTCCGGGTGCTGCTATCCTTGAGAAAATTCTGCCCCGCACCGCCGTCCTCACCAAAGTCATACTCCGTGCTGACCATGTAGCGCCCGATCTCATCGGTGCTCGTGACCGCGACATCCCGGAGAAATTCGGCGGTGAAAGCCGTGGTCGGTGCGGCGACATCCTTGAGGTCGGTCCGCAGCCGGCTGCCGCCCAACGTCGACTGCGCCTGGTACCCGCGATCCAGATTCGTGGAGACAGTGAACGGCGTCAGCTCTACCACCTCGGAGCCGGCGGCCTTCTTGAGGTCGTCGACCGCCGCTGGAGCGGCGGCGGGATTCGCCGTCGCCTGCGCGAACGCGAGGGAAGCGAGGCAGGAAGACACCAGGAGAAGCGCGGACCGGAACAGAGGCGCGCCGTGGCCCGCGCGGGGTAAAGGGGTCATGGACTGAAAATCTGGGAGGTGAACAAGGCGAGGACCGGGTAACCCCAACAACCTACGCGATGACCCGCTGGTCCGACATGGACGAACCCGACGGCAATCTGGACTTTTTTTTCGCGTGAATGAGCTCCGCCCGCCAGTTTCACGCCAACGGGAGCCGACACCCCAGGCTGCACGCCTCAACCCCTTAATCAAAAAGTCCAGCGTCCCACGCGGATTGTCTATGGGATCCGCCGCCGGTAACGGTAGGATCGCTCCCCACGACCGCGTACTTCACGCTGTCTCCGCCTGCGCCCCCAGGTTCATTCATGCGGTACCTTCGTCTCATGATCGCTCGCTTCTCCATGGCACTCGGCTTGGTCGGCCTGCTCGGCACGACCCTCCTGCTCTCGGTTCACGCCGCCCCGCCCCCGAGCGCCTTTGGGGTGTGGGATCGAGGTTCGTCGTTTGATCCCGCGGATCATCCCTTTCTCCGGGGCCTGGCATTCTACCAAAAGTGGTCGGAGGTGGAGAAGCAGCCGGGGGTATTCGACTGGAGTGTATTGGATCAGGCCATGGACACGGCCGTCCGGAGAAACCAGTTCATCTATCTTTCCCTCGGGGTGGGGCCGGATGCGCCGGGCTGGATTTACGCCGCCGGCGTTCCCGCCGTGAAGACGGAGAACCAGATTCACGACAGCTGGCCGGTGTATCCGTTTTACCCGTCGTCCGCCTACAAATCGTTCTTTCACCGCCTGATCGCGGAATTCGGGAAACACCTCCGCAGCTACCCGCAGGAGAAGCAGGAGCGCATCGTTTTCATCCAGGTAAAGACCGGGTGCACGGGCGACGAGTGCGCCTACAAGGGGGATGTCATCGAGAAGCAATACGACCTTCCCGCGAGATCCCCGGCCTGGCGGGAGTTCCGCCTTTGGGCCTTTGAAAGGTTCGTGGAAACCTTCCAGCGAAACTCCGATGGTCCCCGGATCGCCCTGATGTTCAACAATGTGACGCCGGATGACGAGGAGGGTGCCGGGCGCGGTTTTACGGAGGAGTGGAAGTGGGTCATGGCGAACGCTCAAGGCGGCGTCGGAATCAAACTCGCCGGCAGCGCGCGCGGTCATCACCTGAGCGGCGAACGCACCAAGGTTCAGACGTGGCAGCACCGGCTCATCGCGGCGCAGGGCACGCCCCTGTTCGCCCGGTCGGAAATGGACCAGACTTGGACGCGGGCCATGTTCGCCGTGAACCTGCCGCTCAGCTTCTACTGGGGCGCCCTCACGGGCCTGCAAAACGGCCAAAGCATCTGGGACATCAGCGCCGGCGCCGTGCAGGCCGCGAGGGAAATGGGGTTCGATTACTCGTTCCATTTCTTCAACCGCTACGCCGGGCAGATTTATCCGCAGACCGCCACCGGAGCCTTTTGCGCCCTGCACAAGGGTCTGGATGCCGCCGACACCCGGGCGTACCCGGAGGAGCAGTTCGGGAAAGCTTCGCGTACCAATGTGGAGCGCATGCTGAAAATCTGCGCCGCCTACTCCAAGTACGGCGCCGCGGTCGACGACACGAACGGCCTGCGTCTGGGTCAGGTCCGGCAACGCGACACGCAGACCGGCTTGAATGACGTGGGCTGGGACATCTGGCCGGACAACTACGGACGCTTCCTCGATCAAATCGACGCCGATGCCACATCAATCCCCCTCTGGCGCGTCGGCGGCCCCATCACAAAGACGTCGTCCATTTACTCCCGCTTCGCCCGCGGTTTCGAGCACGCCACCGGCCGGGACGCCATGCACTTCAAATTGCACGAGGGGTTTTCACAGGGCAGCGATCCGAAGGTGATGTCGATGACGGTCGTGTGGTACGACGGCACCGCGGGCTCGACCTGGCGACTGGACTACGATGCCGGCCCCGCCGGCATGAAGACCGCGCTCGCCGTCACCGGGAAGGGCGACCGCCAGTGGCACCACGAGACGGTCACCGTGGACGACGCCGTGCTGCGGCATGGGGGCGCCAAAGGCGCGGACCTCGCCCTCGTGAACACCGATGACAAGGACGACATTTTCAGCCTCATCGAAGTTCACCGCGGCCGGCTCGAGGGGCCGCCACGGTTGCCCCCGACGGATTATGCGGTGTCTGACAAGGAGCCGCGACCGCCCAAGGCGGAAAAGGGCAACGAACCGGTCCGGGAGAAAAAGGGGCCTAGGAAGGCAAAGGGGGTGCAGCCGAAAGGGTCAGGATGAAACCTGCAACCGCGGCCCGAGAATCACCCGCGGTCGGGTCGACGACCGGAGGTGGACGCCCCCTCCACGGGATCATGGGAGTTCCATGTTCGGGATCCGGACGTCGGGAACATCGAACGCCCTGACCCCATTTGGCGGCGCCCGGAAGACGTTCATGCTCCCGATCGGAAGCGCCCGTGGTGAACCTTCAGTCCGAATCAAGGCTCGGAGAGCGCCGCACGCTCGCTGGAGTAACGCCCCCAGAGCGCGTCCAGCCTACGGGCGATCTCCGCCTCGGTGCCGACAACGAGCCAGTAGCGGTAACGATAGGTCGAGCGCGGACCGAGCGGCACACGATCGAGCGGGGCGACATGCATGC
>JBEGJD010000560.1:0-2900 GCA_041184765.1 Verrucomicrobiota bacterium
GTGCCAGGGCTCAATCGAGTGGTCGCGGGCGTCACCGGAGGAGCTGTCGACTCGCTCGCGGAGCTGCAGGCCCTGGTCGACGGGGTCGTGGCGGAGGCTGCAATCGCGCCCGCGCTCTCCACCTTCACCCTCACTAAGGCACTCAATCCCGCCCTCGACGGCACGATGATCGGCGTGTTCGAAGGGGACGCGATCCGTATCGTCCTCCCGAAGGTGATGGATGTCGTTGCCCTGGTGCCGACCTTCACCGTGAGCGCACCTCGGGCGACCGTCACGGTCGCGGCCATCACGCAGGCCAGTGGGATCACCGCGAACAGCTTCGCGCAGGACGTCCGGTACACCGTGACGTCGATTGGCGGGACCACGCGGGAGTACCTGGTTCGGGTCATTGTCTGGACTGGGCTTCCCGTCATCACGCTCAATACGGATGGCACGGCGCCGATTGTCTCGAAGACGATCTATGTTCCCGGTTCGGTCTCGGTGTACGGTGGGAAAGACCATCCGGAGTGGAGTTTCTCAACGGTCACGACGCAGGTACGGGGACGAGGCAATTCGACGTGGTTCTTCCCGCCGAAGAAGCCGTACCGACTCAAGCTCACGTCCAGCCGGTCGATGCTCGGTTTGCCGGCGGAACGCGACTGGGTCCTCTTGGCGAATTACTGGGACCTCACGCTCGCGAGGAATGCCATCGCCTTCGAGATGTCGAAGATCGTGGGGATGGCCTTCACGCCACGCTGTGAGCCCGTCGAGCTGGTCCTGAACGGGGTGCATCAGGGCGCCTACCAGCTCTGCGATCATATGGAGTCGGGCGCCGACCGGGTGCCGACGGGGACCGGCGGTTGGCTTCTCGAGATGAATGACGACGGGAGGCTCGACCCTGGAGATGTCTTCTTCCAGACGCCACGCATCGCCGCCTTCTCGCAGGAGTGGGGTGGGACGTTCTTCGTCTACAAGACCCCGGACCCACCGACGGCCGCCCAGGACGCCGCCATCCAGGCGCAGCTCAACCGCTTCGAGACCAACCTCTACTCCGCCGGCTTCGCGCATCCGGACACGGGCTACGCCGCGCACCTGAACGTCGAATCGTTGATTGACTGGTACCTCGTGCAGGAGCTGACGAAGAACAACGACGCGATGTTCATCAATTCCGTGTACCTGTATGCCACCGCCGGCGGGAAGATCACCTTCGGTCCGCTCTGGGACTTCGACCTCGCCTTCGGTGGGTACCCGTACATCCCGGAGCCTCAAGGCTGGCGGATCCGTTACGCGCCTTGGATCTCGCGCCTGCTCGATGACCGTGCCTTCATCGACAAGCTGAAGGTCCAGTGGCAGGTACTCTATGCGCAGCGGACGGCCATCGACGCCGCGCTGGTCGCGTACACGGCCAGGCTGCGAGAGTCCCAGCGCCTGAGCCACGCGCTCTGGTACCCGTATCTCCCGAAGCCCACCCTGATGGCGCCGTCCGTCGGCGCCGGGTCGGCGATGCTCGCCCCCGCGGCACCCTTTCCCACGGGGAGCACCTTCACCGATGCGATGTACAACGCCGAGGTCCTCGCCCTGCGAAACTGGCTGACCGCCCGATTCGCCTGGCTCAACACAGCAATTATGGATCTCTGATGAGCCGGTAGCCTTCACACTGCCGTTTTGGCATCTTTCAGGGGTCCGGTCATCAAGCCGGGCCCCTGTGCCATTCCCTACCTCACCGACCCCCGACGCCCCGATGGCCGACGCCACCACGCCCCTCAAGCGGACCCCGTTCCACGCGCAGCACCTCGCCGCCGGCGCGAAGATGGTCCCCTTCGCGGGCTTCGAGATGCCCATCCAGTATCCGACGGGCATCACCGCCGAGCACCACGCCGTGCGCACGGCGTGCGGCGTGTTCGATGTGAGTCATATGGGGGAGTTCATCATCAAGGGGCCGCAGGCCATCCCCTTCGTCACCTACGTCACCAGCAACGACGTCGCGGCGCTCGCCGACGGTCAGGTGCACTACTCGGCGATCCTCACCGAGCAGGGGACGTTCGTCGATGACTGCCTCGTCTATCGGTACGCCGCTGACCACCTGATGATGGTCGTGAACGGCTCCAACAAGGACAAGGATCTCGCACACATCTCGCAGTACGTGGACCGCTTCGACTGCACTCTCACCGACGTGAGCGATGACATCGGGCTCCTCGCGGTGCAGGGGCCGCAGGCGCAGGCGATCTTGCAGGCGCTCACCCCCGCCGCGCTCGACGACATCAAGTACTACTGGTTCACCGAGACCACCGTCGCCGGCATCCCGATGACTCTCTCGCGCACCGGCTACACGGGAGAGGATGGCTTCGAGCTCTACCACGACGTCGCGCACTCGGCGCGCCTCTGGGAGGCGCTGATGGCCACCGGGCAGATCACCCCGACCGCCCTCGGCTGCCGCGACTCGCTGCGGCTCGAGATGGGGATGGCGCTCTACGGCAACGACATCGACGACACCATCACGCCGCTCGAGGCGGGGCTCGGCTGGCTCGTGAAGATGAAGAAGGGGGACTTCGTCGGCCGCGCGGCGCTCGAGGCGCAGAAGGCCGCCGGCGTTCCGCGGAAGCTCGTCGGGTTCACCTTCACGGAGAAGGCGATTCCGCGGCATGGCTATCCGGTCTTCGTCGACGGGGCGCCGAGCGGGACCGTGATGTCGGGCATCATGAGCCCGAGCGTCGGCTGCGGCCTCGGCACCGCGTACGTCCCCACGGCACACGCCACGCCGGGGAAGACGCTGGAGGTCGAGATCCGTGGGAAGCGCGTCGTCGGGACGATCGCGAGCTTCCCCTTCTGGACCAAGGGGACGGTGAAGCGGTAGATGAGTGTCCTCATCACGCTCACCGACGTTGAGCCGGCCGTCCGGCTCAACGTCGGTGAGCGTGATG
>JBEGJD010000561.1:0-6623 GCA_041184765.1 Verrucomicrobiota bacterium
TGTCACGCGGGGGTTCAACGGCCCCTTTTCCGGCAGCGGTCCGAAGCAGCGCCGGACCTTCGCGGTGATGTCCCGCACGTACGCCTCGGCGTCGGCCCGCGAGCGCAGACCGGCGATCCGCGCCTCGGCTGCACGCTCGTTCTCCACCACGCGCTTCAGGAAGTAGTCCTGCATCAACCTCGGGAACCGGTTGAGCGGGACCAACTCGGCCGGCGGGGCGGCCGGGGCCTTTTTCTTCGCCGCGCTCTTCTCCTCGGCGGCGGCCAGCGACGAGGAGGCCGGACCGAGGGCGGACACCCCGATCAGGCCGAGGCCTCCGCTCCGCAGAAGATCGCGGCGCGTCAGGGAAGAGGAGCGGGAAGAGTTCGATGAAGACATGGAGCTGAGGAGTTGAAGTTGCCCGTGAAGCCCGGCTTTCCGCCTAGAATCGGCCGCTGATGCCGCCGGTGATGGTGATGAAGTTGATGATCGTGCTCTGCATGCGCGAGGCGTTGCCGACGTAGAAGCGCTGCGGCTCATTGAAGAGGTTGGCGACGTCGAGGGTGAACGACACCTCGGGCCGGAGCTGGTAGGCCATCCCCCAGCTGACGGTGTCTCGGTCGTACCGGTACACGTTCAGGGCCGGACCGGTCGCGGAGTAGCTGGTGATGTGGGCGCCGGTGAAGTTGTAGAGGAGACGCGTGCTGAAGCGGCGATAGCGCCAGCTGAGGCTGGCGTTGGCGACGTCCGGAATGAAGCCCGCCACCTCGCCGCTCCGGCGGTACAGCGTGCCGCCGAAATTTCCGCGCGTGTCGATGTGCGTGTAGTTCAGGGAGCCGCTGAGGCCGCGCAGCAGGCCGGGGAGAAAGGTGAACTGCTGCTGGTAGCTGAATTCCCAGCCCTGCACGATCGCGGTGCCCGCGTTGGCCGTCGTGAGCCGCGTGAACCCGGCGTAGTCGCCGTTGTAGCCGTTGTCGTTGCCGCCGGGAATCACGCCCCCGTTGATGCCCGAGACGATGTAGTCGTTGATCGTCTTGTGGAACCAGCCCACCGACAGGCTGCCGACGGGCTCGAAGTAGTACTCGAGCGTGGCATCCCAGTTCTTCGCCATCTGCGGGAGGAGCGACGGGTTGTTCACCGTCACCGTCTCGTTCGTCTCGTTGACGGTCTCGTTCGGCATGAGGTTGGACATCGGCGGCCGGCCGAAACTCGTGGACCAGCTCAATCGCGCCTTGAGGTTCCGGGTCACGTCGTGCGTCAGGTGCACACTGGGAAACGCCTTCGTGTAACGCCCCTCGATCTCACGCCGGGTGTTGGCGTAATCCCGCCGGGCGGACCCGACCGGATCAGCCGTCTGCTGCGCGGCGGTGCTGCCGAAGCGCGTCCGAACCCAGCCGTAACTTTCGGTGTCGGTCCGCTCGGCGCGCACGCCGGCGAGGAACCCGGTCCGGCCCAGCCAACCCTCGCGGCCGAAACGCCCCTGCATCATGCCGTAGCCCGCGGCGACATCCTCGATCACGCCGCGCGCCCCGGTGTAGCGGATCTGCTCGGCGTAGTAGAGATCCTCGCGCCAGAGCGAGGGCACGGTGGGTTCGCCGCCGGAAGTGTGCTGGGAGACCTCCCACATCGGCAACCGCAGGCCCGTTTTCACCGATGAGTAGGTCACGATCGACGGATCGGACGCGAGGGCGGCGGTGCCCAGATAGTTCCACCGGCGGGAAAAGTTGCGGAGATTCACCTCCTGCTTCCGCCACGCCGCGCCGGCCTTGAAGGTCATCGGCGCGGCGAACGGAAGGCCATAGATCGCATCGAAGCGCGCCTGGCGGATCTCCTGGATGTTGTTGTTGGGGGTGCGCGTGAGCCCGTTCGCGATCGGCCGGTAATTCGCGGGATTGGTCCAGTCGGGTCCGGCGGTCTGCACCAGCCGCGGATGAAGGTCGGAGGCGGTACGATCCAGGATCCAGCCGACGTTGCTGAGCCGGTTGGTGAGGTAGCCGAATCCGGTGCCGTTCCACAATTTGTTCCGGCCGCCCCCCGCGGAGTATTCCAGTTTCAGGCGGCCGAAGTCGTGCTCGCCACCCGCGTTGAAATGATAGGTGGTCACCATGTAGTTGTTCGGCCCCGAGGTCATGATATCCATGACCGAGCTGGCGACCGGGCGGACCTCGGTGATGCGGTCGGTGAAGCCCGGAACGACACCCGAGGTGGTCGCGTTGGGCACGGTGGTGGCGCTACCCGTGTAGGCGCGCGCCTGGAAGACGCGCCGGAACTTCTCGATATTGTCGTTCACGGTGAAGCTCGCGGTGAACTTCGAGTTGAACGAGTAGCGGTAGTCCGCCTTCACGTTGAGGCTCGATTGCTTGCGGTTGTTGTAGTTGTCCCACGTGCGGTAGCCCCAGACGTACGCAGGATCCGCGAGCGTGTTCTGGAAGTCGCGGTCCGTGCGGAAACCGCCGACGCCGTTCTCGCTGTAGAACATATTCACCGCCACACCGAGGTTCCGGGACGAGCCGAAGACGTCGAAGACCTCCTGATAGCCCAGCGTGATCAACGGATGGGAACGATGCTGCTCGCGGAGCGGAACCTGCTCGAGGAACGGCGGGGCAACCCGGACCGTGCCGCTGTACGTGATGCGCCGCTTCTCGCTCATGTTGAGCGGCGAGCGCGTCTTCATATTGAGCGTACCGCCGAGGGAGTCGGCGCCCTTGTCGGGCGTGTGGCCCTTGATGAGTTCGAGTTGCTCGAACATGGTGCCGGTGATGCTTTGCAGCTGGAAACTGCGACTGCTGCCGATCGAGGGCAGCAGGCCGCCGTCGACGGTGACCGTGTTGAGGCCCGGGGCCATGCCGCGGACATTGAACTCGTACGCCAGACCCTCGTCGGTCGGGTTGCCGGCGATGCCGGGCAGCCGCATCACGACCTCGCCCGCGCTCATGTTCGGCAGATTGCCGTAGGAGTCCATCGCGACCACGTTCTTCACGTTGTCGGCGTTGCGCTGGGCGGTGATGGCCAGCGCGTCGCCCTCGCGCTCACCGACGACCCGGAAGGCGTCGAGCTGGTAAATCGCCGTGGACAAGGCGAAGTCGCTCACCGCGCGCTCGCCGGCGGCGACGGTCACGCGACGACGGACGGGGTCGAGACCGAGGTAGGAAGCGATCACCTCGTGCGTGCCGGCTGGCAGACCGGCGAGAACGTAGCGGCCGGTGCCGTCGGTGAGGGCGGCCAACCCGAGCGCGGGCACCTCGACCCGGGCCCCCTCGAGCAGATTGCGCGTGGCCACGTTGCTCACGTTTCCAGAGAGCGACGCAGCGGACTCCGCGGCACCGACGGGACTCGCGGTGAACAGACCGAAGCCGCACAGGAGAACGAGGCAAAGCAAGGGCAGGTTCAGTTTCATGGATATGAATCAGCTCGATTCCGATGCGCCCGAGAGGAGATCGGAGGACGTGGGTTATGCTTGGGGTTAAGGCAGCAACGCTCCCTGGAACCTGCTGCCGGATAAGAGGGGTAAAAGCCGTGTGGCGGAACTCGGCCGGAGACGGGGTATTTGTTTCGTGAGGCTAGGGTACGCTGATTGCAAGTTTCGTGGTTTCATGACTGCCCTCAGAGCGCGTGGCCAAGGAGGGACTTGGACTGTACAATTCTCGGCGTGGCATGCGGTGAACCCTACTTCGCCGAGCCTTCGAGGGGCAGGCGCCCGCGGCTGCATCGGAAACGCGTCATCCGTGTTGAGGGGGGCGAGGGGCGGGAGGCTAGAGGCGAGAGGTGACGAGAGTCGGGAGCGCGTGTACTCGTGTCCCTTGGTGTTCATTCGTGGTTGCCAGGGCTCGTCCGGGTTTTCCGTGCCTTCCGTGGGGTCACCCACGGAATTCACGGAAAAAGGATGCGGAAGTCGCCCCTGTGACTCCCTGATCTCTGCTTCTCCAGGCTCCTCCCAGTACTCCTGTCCAAGCCCGTCTCTTGCGTGTCATGAGCCTCTTCGCGGCCAACCCAAACCATGGCCGCCAAGATGAGCAAAAGGCACCCGGGCGGGACAAATCCTCCAATCCGGGGTTCACCAACGGATGCACACGGATCGGCACGGATGACGCGTTTCCGATGTAGCTGCGTACTATCCCGGGAGACCCAGTGCTGAAAGCCCCCCTACCCGCTCCGTGCTTTTTGACCGCGGATGTCGGGGATGACGCGGATGAGCTGGGCCGACCGCGAATCGGATGTCCCCCGGGGCGACGTCCGTTCCAGGATCAAAAAGTCCCGCGCAGCCCGAATGCGAACTGGATGCCGTATTCCGTCTCCTGGAATTGGCGCGCGTAGGCGGGTGTGTCGGGTCCGTAGCGAAGGAGCGTCTGCGGCTCGTTGAGCGCGTTGTTCACGCTCGCGGCGAGCGAGACGTGGCGCGTGAGCTGCCACGTGGCGTTCATGTCGAGGGTCACGCGGGCCTGGTAGTATTCGTAGCCCTCGGGCCCGAAGACCGCCTGCGGCGCGCGGCGATCGAGGCCGCGGTAGTTCCAGCGGGCGGTGACGCTGATGCGCTTGTTCGCAAAGGTCGCGCCCCAGTTACCGCTCTTGGGAATGAAGCTCGCGAACGTCGCGCGCGGCGCCCCGTCGAGATCGAGGAACGTCGCGTTGGCAAAGACGGTGAAGGGCGCGCCGAGGCGGCCGAGGACGCGCAGCGAGTGGCGCACATTGAACTCGGCGCCGGTGATCCGTGCGTCGCCAGCGTTGAATTTCGTGAGGACGTTCCAGCCGCGGTAGCGCGGATCGAGCCCCAGCTCGGCGACGAGCGCGTCGTCGGCGATGCGCGCGGAGTCGCCGAAGAAATTCCGGATGTCCTTCCGGAAGACGCCGGCGCTGAGGAGACCGCCCTGCGGCGTGTAGTACTCCGCGGAGAGATCGAAGTTGTCGGCGGTCCAGGGCTTGAGCGTGGGGTTGCGTATGCTGAGCGTGCCGCGGCCCGTGACGGGATCGGGGTCCTGGTCGTCGAGATCGGCGGCGGTGGCGACCGTGCGCGGAATGATGTCGGTGAAGTTGGGGCGGCCGTAGGTCTGCGCCCACGCGGCGCGCGCGACGAAGTTCTCCGTGACGTTTAACGTCGCGTGCACGCTCGGGTAGTAGCCTTGGTAGCGGCGATCGGAGAAAACCGCGCGCATTTTGCGGGTGAGCAGGAATTGCGCCCACGAGTTCGTGGCGCCGGCCTCGGGCTTGCGCACGCGCTGGCCCGCGGCGTTACGGACATAGGAGCCGTCGGGATTGCGCTGCCAGACGGCGTCGGCGTTGTTGAGCCCGCCCATGCCCTCGTCGTGAGTCTGCTCGAGGCGCACGCCGCCGAGGAGGCGGAGCCGGTTGGAGAGAAAGGCGGCGTCCGCCTGCACGTAGGCCGAGCGCACGGTCTCGCGCACGAATTCGGAACCGTCGACGCGCGCGTTGCCCTCGGCGACCGCCTGCGCCTCCGTCTTCACGTAGAGCGCGGGGTCGGCCCGGTAGGCGGCGAGGAGCCGCGACGGCGACATCCACTCGATGCCGCGGTAGCCGTAGCCGGAATCCATGTCGCGGTAGACCTGCATGCCGTAGGGCTCGGCGGTGGCGGAGGCCGGGCCGTTGAAGGTCCAGTTGATCGTCTGCGGGTTGGTGTCGAGGCGCTGCATGCGTTGCGAGCCCCCGAGCTGGATCGCGGCGGGAAATGGCAGGAACCCGAGCGTGCGGCGGAGGTTGAGGTAGCCGTTGCCCGCCAGGTTGACGGTGTTGGTGTCGGCGACGTTCGCGGTGGTCGGGCGGAAATTAGCGAGGTCGTGGTAGTCGAAGGGCTGGTTCGCCGCGTCGAACGCCTCAATGCGCCCGGGCCGGTCGCTGGAGATGCCGGTGAAATTGATGCGGATGGGACGGCTGTTGGTGGCGAGGGCCTGGTAGAAAATGCCGGCGTCGAAATAGCGGCGCTTGAAGCGGGACTCGGAGCGGCTGAGCCCGGACTCGAGGCGCCAGCGGCCGTCGTCATAGCGGAACGAGACGTTGGTATTGTCGGACTTCTGGTTCGCGAGCTGGTTGGTGCCGTTGTTGGTGATGGTGGCGCGCCCGAGGGAGCCGTGGAAAAAATCCGGGCCCCACGTGGCGTTGGCCGATCCGTTGGCGGGCGTGGGCGTGCCGTTGCTGCCCGCGTTGAACGTCATCTGGAGCGCGCCGATGCGCGTGGTGGAGCGGTTGATCACGTGGCCGAACGAGAGCACCCCCTGGCGCACTACGCGCCAGTCGGCCTTCGCGCTGAGGCTGTTGCGGCTGATGTTGCGCGGGCCGTCAATCAACAGGAACGACTGCAGGTAGGGGTTGGTCTGCGAAGCCGCGGCGAGCGCCCCGCCCGTGCCGGTCGTCGCCCACGTGGTGCGCGAGAAATGCTGCTCGGTGAAGATCTCCGTCGCCGAGCCCGCGAGCACGACGCCGAAGTCGCGCGTGACCGGCCACGTGAAGTCAAAGTTCGCTCCCGGGATCACCTTGCGGTCGAGCTCGTCGCGGATGGAGGTGGGCGTGCGGCCGAGGGTGAGGTTCTCGTGGTTGGCGACGACGTTGAGGCCCCAGCGGAACTGACGCCCGCTGCGCTCAAACGCGCTCTTGCCGACGAGGTTCACGGCGCCCGCGAGCGAGTCGGCGGGATT
>JBEGJD010000562.1:0-4784 GCA_041184765.1 Verrucomicrobiota bacterium
GGTTCGGCTTCCCCGGGATCAGAATTCAAGCCGGGGCATCCGCGCGACGGCGCCGCGCGAATCATCGCCGTGATCTTCCACCTGCACCGCGAGCAATTCGTGCCGGGCGACCCGGCCGCCATCTGGGAATTCTTCGCCACGCCCCGCAACCTCGACCTGCTCACGTCGCCGCACTTGCGGTTCCGCATCGTGGGCGACGTCGCGCCGCGGATGTACGCAGGACAGATCATCGAGTACCGCGTGGGGATCGTACCCGGGGTGTGGACCCGCTGGCTCACGGAGATCACCCACGTGCGCGAGGGCGAGTACTTCGTCGATGAGCAGCGCGCCGGCCCGTACCGGCTCTGGCACCACCAGCACCACTTTGCCCGGGCGGCCGGCGGCGTGCGCATGACCGACCATGTGACCTACGATCCCGGCTGGGGACCGCTCGGCACGCTCGCCCACTCGGTTTGGATCCGCCGGAAACTCGCCGCGATCTTCGATTTCCGCGCCGGCCGCACCGCCACCCTGTTTCCCACGCACTCCCCGGGTTTGTAACGTATTGCGTCACAAACCCGGGGAGGCGCGGCGGTCCCGTGCGCGGGGCTTGCGCGAGGCACCGCGGGGCCCAAGCTCTCGCCCCGCATGTCCACCCCTCCCCCGACCCACGACGACGTGGTGCACAGCGAGTCGTTCCTCAGTTCGCTGATGCGCCGCCAGCTCCGGCTCTCCGTCGCCTGCGCCGCGACCTTCATGATCGCCCTGCTTGGAATGCCGCTCGCCAACTATCTCGCGCCCGGCCTCATGGCGACGCGCGTGGCGGGATTCACCCTGAGCTGGCTGATCCTCGGCGTGCTGTTCTTCCCGTTCGTCTGGATCATCTCCTGGGCGTTCATCCGCCGCTCGATCGCGCTCGAGGAGGAGGAAGTGCAGCAGGCCCGTTCCGGAAAGGAGGCGCGCTGAGCCATGACAAACTCGCTTCCCCTCGCCCTCGTCGGCGGCGTTGATCCTTGGATCCTCGCCTTCTCCCTCGTCACCGTCGTCGTGACGATCTGGATGGGCTTCTCGTCCCGCAAGACGTCGAAGACCGCCAGCGACTTCTTCGTGGCCGGCCGCTCGGTGTCCGTCGGCTGGAACGCGTCCGCGATCTCCGGCGAATATCTCTCGGCCGCTTCATTCATGGGTGTCGCCGGCATGGTGATGTCGAGCGGCTACGACGCGCTCTGGTACCCGGTCTGCTACGCCTGCGGCTACCTCTTCCTGCTGCTGTTCATCGCGGGCCCGCTGCGGCGCTTCGGGGCCTACACGATTCCGGACTTCGCCGAGGGCCGGTATGATTCGCCGTTGTTCCGCAAGATCGCCGTCTGCTTCGTGCTCTTTATCGGCTTCTTCTATACGATGCCGCAGATGAAGGGCGCGGGTGTGACGCTCTCCTACATCTTCCCCGGAATGCCGTACTGGGTCGGCGTCGTGGTCGTGGGCGCGGTCATCACCTTCAACGTCGCTCTCGGCGGCATGAAGGGCATCACGCTCGTGCAGGCCTTCCAATACTGGGCCAAGATGTTCGCGATCAGCGTGCCTGTCTTCGTGCTGATGTCGGTCGTCGGCTTCTACAACGGCCACGTCGGCGCCAACCGCGCCGCGGGGGAGTCCGCCGCCCCGGTCACCGAGATCCAGCGCAAGGCGATGCCGGAAAAGGCGCCCAAGGACGAAGTATGGGTCGCGCCGTTCGGTCCGCTCACCACCAAGGCCGTGAACGCCGCCGCCTCCGCGCTCCCCGCCGAGCAACGCGCGGCCTACCTCGCCGAGCACCAGCGCCCCTACTCGCTGCTCTACACCTACTCGCTCATCATCGCGCTCGTCTGCGGCACGGCCGGCCTGCCCCACATCCTGGTGCGTTTCTACACCAACCCCGACGGCGTCGCCGCCAAGCGCACCACGATGTGGGTCATGATTCTCATCGGTGTCTTTTATGTCTTCCCACCGGTCTTCGGCGTGATCGGACGGAACCTCATGCCGGAGCTTTACGCCGGACTGGGCGCCAAGGGCACCGACAAGGTCGTGCTCGAGTTGCCCACCCTGCTCGGCGCCGGCGGCGGCGTGCTCGGATCCGTGCTCAGCGGCATCACGTGCGCGGGCGCGTTCGCCGCGTTCATGAGCACCTTCAGCGGATTGCTCGTCTCCATGACCGGCGCGCTCGCGCACGACGTCTACGGCCGCATGCTGCGCCCGCAGGCGAGCCAGGACGAACGTCTCCTCGCCTTCAAGGTCGCCTCGGTGTTGGTCGGGGCCGTCGCGATCGTCCTCGGCTGCTTCGTCGAGCCGCTCGAGATCAACTTCATGGTCGGCCAGGCCTTCGCCATCGCCGCCGCCAGCTACTTCCCGCTGCTCTTCATGAGCGTGTGGTGGCGCGGCATGACGATGAAGGGCGCCGCCATCGGCATGCTCACCGGCGGGCTCTGCGCCCTTGGTGCCGCTGCGCTCACCAATTTCTCCACCCTCGCGCTCGACAAGGGACCGATGGGCAAGGTCTTCGCCGGCTTCGCCCCGCTCAACGCCTTCTGGGCGCAGCATCCCCTGCTGCGCATCCTCTGCGAACAGCCCGCCATCTGGACGGTACCGCTCGCGATCGGTCTGATGGTCGTCATCTCGAAGCTCACGTCGGACGACATCCCGGGCGACATCCGCATGAAGATGCTCGTGCTCCACGCGCCCGAGAAGCTCGGCCTCAAGCAGGAGTACATCCAGGAGCACCAGGCCGGCGCCGGCCACTGAGCCCGCCGGGGCCCGCATTCAGCGGCGCGGAACCAGCGACTCGACCACGGTCCGCCGCGGGATCGGGCCCTGCGCGCCCGGCCCCAGCGTCGAGAGAGCCGCCGCCACGTTGGCGAAGGCGATCGCTTCGGCCAATCCCGCGCCCTCCGCGAGCCGCGCCGCCATGGTGCCGGCGAACGTGTCACCCGCCCCCACGGTGTCGACCGGCCGCACCGGATGAGAGGGAAAATCACGCTTTCCTTCCGCGCTTAGCCAAAGCGTCGGCGCCGCACCACGCGTGACCACAAGGTGATCGACACCCCGCCGCTTCGCGGCCGCGGCGTCCGGCCCACCAAAGATCTGCGCACACTCGCGTTCGTTGACGATCACCACGCTGATCCGCACCGCTCCCCACGGGAAATCTGCCGATACCGGCGAGGGATTGAAAAGGGTGATCACTCCGGCTGCTGCCGCCGCACGCAACGCCGCAACCGTCGCGTCAACCGGAACCTCAAGTCCGGCCAGCAGCACACGCGCCTCGGGCGCGAGTGTAGACACCGCCCGCTCCACCCCTTGCGCGGAAACGGTCCCGTTCGCGCCCGCCGCGACCACGATTTGGTTTTCACCGCGATCATCGACGCAGATGAACGCGGCTCCGGTCGCAACGTCCTCCGCGGCCACAAGGTGCGCGGTGTCGACGCCTTCGGCGCGCAGGTGGGCGAGATAGGCCGTGCCATCGGCGTCCGCCCCGACCGCCCCCACCATCGCCACCGCCGCCCCGTGCCGCGCGGCGGCGACCGCTTGATTCGCTCCCTTGCCACCGAACTCCACGCGCGTGCCGCTTGCAGGCAGGGTTTCGCCGGCAACAGGCAGCCGTGACACCCGCCAGAGCCGGTCGACATTGAGCGAGCCGACAACAATCACGCGGCCGCCGGCCGCGGCGGCCGATCCGACGCTCGGGCTCATCCCGAGGAAACCCGACCACCGGACTCCCGCTTGAGACCCCGGGTCATGAGCGCGGCGAGGGCGGCATCGGGCCGTTTACCCTCGAAGAGGATTGCGCGCACTTCACGCAGGATCGGGGCGTCGATGCCTCGTTGGGCGCAGAGACCGGCGAAGGAATCGGCGGTGCGGTGACCCTCGACGACCGTGCGCCGGCCGGCGAGCAGGTCCGCGACGGGCACACCCTCGCCGATGCGCTGGCCGAACTCGCGGTTGCGGCTCCAGCCGCCGTAGCACGTCGCGACCAGATCACCGAAACCACCGAGCCCGTAGAAAGTTTCGGGCTGCGCGCCGAGCGCGGCGCCTACCCGCACCATCTCGGCGAGCGCACGCGTGAGCAACGCGGCCTTGGTGTTATCACCCAACCGCAGGCCGTCGCAGCAGCCGGCGGCGATGGCATAGATATTCTTGAGGCAACCGCCAAACTCCACGCCCGGCAGATCGTCACTCGTGTAGACCCGGAGCGTGGGTCCGCTAAACGCCTGCTGCAGGCGTTCCACCGCCGGTTCAATCGCGCCCGCGGCGAGGACCATGGCCGACGGTTCGCCCCGCGCGACGCCGAGGGCGTTGGTGGGGCCGGACAACGCGGCGACCCGCGCGGCGGGCGCCACTTCGGCGATAACCTCCGACGGTCGCCGGTGGGAGCCAACCTCAAGGCCCTTGACCAGACTCACGATCATGGGTGCTGCCGAGAAACGCCTACAGGTCTCGCGCAACGCCTGGGCCGGACACGCGAGCAGCACCGCGTCGGCCGCGTCCAGGGGGCCGGGCGCGGCGGAAACCGTGACCGCCGGCGGAAGCGGAATGTCCGGCAGGTAGTCGGCGTTCACCCGCGCGGCAGAGAGCTGGGCGGCGTGCTCAGCGCGGCGCGGCACCAGCGTCACGGCATGACCGAGACGGGCGAGGTGGACCGAAAAAGCGGTTCCCCACGCGCCAGCGCCGGCGACAACAAAATTCATCCCGCCGGCTTAACCACGAAAGCCGCGGAATACACCAAAAAGCAGAGCATGGCGGACGCCTTCAGCCTAATACCTTCTGCGCCTTCC
>JBEGJD010000563.1:0-5848 GCA_041184765.1 Verrucomicrobiota bacterium
AATCAGGAGAGGCGGGTTGATCCGTGAAATCCGAGTGATCCGCGGTTAAAAGGATTGGGGCCCGGAGGGTTCACCACGGAGACACGGAGGCACGGAGGGCTGAGGCAAGGTGCTAGGGGCGATGGGGAAATTACGAATTACGTTTTGGGAGGGACGATTGGGGAAGAAGCGAGCCGGCCCGCCGCTGGATCGGCGAACGTGGGGGGCGTGGGGGTGGTCGCCGGTGGCGACCGGGGTGGAGTTGACGGTTTAAGGTGAGGACCGGAAGCGGCGTTGTAGTTACGCTGCCGCCCGCAAACGGGTTGAAGCCGGGGATCTCCCGCGCAGGTTCGTCCGCGTCATGGCCGCTTTTCGGCACACGCTGTCCTTCGTCCTTTTCGCTACCGCTTCGCTGGCCGCGTCCGCCGGGCCGCGCTCCGGGCGCTGGGCGCATGAGACGCCGCGCAGCCTTGCCCCTGATCCGGCGGTCACGTGGGGCCGGCTCGAAAACGGTTTCCGTTATGCCCTGCTCCCGCATGCCGGAGTGCCGGGTCGCGTCACGATGCAATGGGTCGTGCTCGCCGGGTCGCTTGACGAGGGACCGACGGAGCGGGGTATCGCCCATTACCTCGAGCACCTCGCGTTCGGCGGCACGGCGAACTTTCCCGCCGAGCGCATGGTCGACCTTTTCCAGCGCCTCGGCGTGGAGTACGGCAGCGACGTCAACGCCATCACCACTTTCGACCACACTGCCTTCCGTCTCGATTTCCGCGAGAACGACGCCGCGCTGCTGGGCGAGGGACTGAGGTTGTTCCGCGATTTCGGCGATGCGCTCGCCTTTGACCCGGTGGCGATCGAGCGCGAGCGCCGGGTGGTGCTGGCGGAGCTCCGTAACCGCGACACGCTGGATGGCCGGCGGCAGCAGGCGTCATTGCCGGTCGTCTTCCGCGGGTTGCGCTTAAGCGAAAGTCATCCGGGCGGCCGGGAGGAGCTCATCCGCGGCTTCACGCGCGAGCAATTCATGGGTTTTCACCGCCGCAACTACCGGCCTGATCTCATGGTGCTCGTCGCGACCGGCGATTTCACCGTGGCCGCCCTCGAGGCTCAGGTGCGGTCGGTGTTTGGCACTATGGCCCGCCCGTCCGCGCCTCCGCTACCCCGTGACGACGGCCGGCTCGACGCCCGCTCGCTGCGCGCCGGCATCTTCCGGGTCGGCGGGGTCGGCTCCGCGTCGATCGAGGTAGCGGCGGCGCTTCCGCCGTCGGACAAGCCGGACTCGCGCGAGGCCCACATCGAGCGGCAGCAGCGGGAGTTTGTGATGACGGTGTTCGCGCGGAGGTTGCGGCGCGAGGTGTCGGGCGGGGGGGCTTCCGCGGGTTACGAGGAGCTGCTCGGGCATGGTGTCGCAACGGTGACGATTGATGTTCCCGCCGCCGCGTGGTCGGAGGGTGTTCGCGCGGTGGACGCGTTGGTTCGTCTGACCCTTGAACGCGGGCTCGATCCCGCGGACCTTGAGGAGGAGCGACAGCGTGAGTTGCGGATGACGGCGCACGCCGAAGGCCAGCTGCCAGCCGCCGACCCTGCGGCGCTCAGCGAGGAACTGGTCTCCGCGATCACCGCGCATGCGGTCTTCGCGGGTCCCTCGCGTTCCCTGGCGTGGCGACGCGAATGGCTCGAGCGATTTTCGGCGGCCGACGCGCAGCGCGTTTTCCGCGGCCTCTGGCCGGTGGACGCGATGGCCTTCCATCTTTCCGGCGGGATAGACCTCAAGCTGACTCCCGATGCGGTGCTGGCCGAGGTGCGCAAGGCGCGGCGCGCGGGGCTGCCGCAGGTCATGGCACGCACGCGGCGCGACACGCCGTTCGCGGTCCCGCGCTTCGCGGCGGCCACCCCGGTGGTCGATCGGCGGGAATTGCCGGAGCTGGGCGCGGTGCTGGCCCGCTTCGGGAATGAGGTGCGGCTGAACTTTGTGCCCTCCCGAGCGGAGCCGGGCTTGGCGCGCGCCATCGTGCGGGTGGGTACGGGGCTGCTCGACCTGCCGGGCAACAAGCCCGCGTTGAAGGAGTGGGGAATCGGCAGCCTGCTCGCGAGTGGCGGATCGTATTTCCGGCCCGAGCGTTTTTCCGCGCTGGTGGAGGATCGACTCCTGGAGTTCGGCCTCGATGTGGCGGATCGCGACGCGTTCACGTTCCGTGGACTCATGGCGAGCGGGCAGCTCGAGGTGTTTCTCTCGCTCGTGGCGGATTTTCTCCACGCTCCGGTGATCAACTCGTTCGCCCATCAGGACCAACGGATGCAGGCGGTCCTCAACCGCGTGGCGGCGGGCGCCGGGATGGGCGAGGGAATGCGCGAGCTGACGAACCATCTCTTCCGCGGGGACGCCCGCTTCACCTGGGGTTCACCGCTGGACTACGTTTCGCTCGGCGTGACCGATGTGCGGCGCTGGATGGAGCCGTCGCTCGCGCGCGGCTACGTGGAGGTGACGATCTCCGGGGATGTTGCCGAGGCCGCGGTGGTTGACGCGGTGGGGCGCACGCTCGGTGCTTTGCGGCCGAGGGCGGCGCGGAAGGAAACGGCCGCGCCGCCGCGCCCGGTCGCGCTTTCGGCCCCGGCGGGTTTCACGCGGATCGAGTTCATCGGGGAGCAGAACATGGGGCTCGTCACGGGTACGTGGCCGGTGGCCGGTGCGTCCTCCGCGCGCGATCAGGCCGCGTTGGGGATTCTCGCCAAGGTGCTGGAATTGCGGGTGCGGGCCGAGGTTCGCGAAAAACTTGGCCTCGCCTACGCACCGTCGGCGCGCTTCGAGCCGTTTGACGGGTTTCCTGACTTCGCGCTTTTGCAGGCGCGGATCGATTGCGCGCCCAACGACGCCGGCCGCGTCGCTCCCGTCATCGCCGCGATCGGGGCCACGCTGGCGGCGCGCGGGGTCACCAACGGAGAATTCATCGGTGCGCGGGGTATCCTACGCGGACAGTTGCGCGAGGCATTCCGCAAGAGCGACTTCCTCGCCGGGCTGCTCATGCGTGCCCAGGAGCGCCCGGAGGAAGCGGCCGAGGCGGTCGCCCTCCACGGTGGACTGGTCGGGCAGATCTCGCTCGCCGAAGTCAACGCGTGGGCCGGTCGCGTCCTCGCAGCCGACCAGTGCCGCACCGCGGCCGTGGTACCCAAAGCCTTCGTCGGCGTCCTCGAAGGCTCCCGTTGACCCGACTCCGCGCCTAAGGGGTCAGGGCGTTCAGTGTTAAAACTGCAGGACTTTTAACATTGAACGCCCTGACCCCATAAAACGGGATTGCTGAAGACCTCAGTCCAGAAATCGGACAAAAAGCTGATTTCCAGAGAGTAAAAACCGTGAGCGAGGTGGGGGTGGGCGTCGGACTGATGGGGTGAGGGCGTTCAGTGTTCAAACCGCAGGCCCATTTTAACATTGAACGCCCTGACCCCTTTGGGGCGGGTCAGGCGCGGAAGAAGGCGAGGATGCGGCGGAGGCTGGCGACGAGGGCTTCGATCTCGGCTTCGTCGTTGTAGAGGTAGAAACTCGCCCGCGTGGTGCTGGCGAGGCCCAGCTTGCGCATCAGCGGCTGGTTGCAGTGGTGGCCGCCGCGCAGCGCCACCCCGTCCTCGTCGGCAAACGTCACGACGTCATGCGCGTGCACATCCTCGAAGGCGAAACTCACGAGGCCGCTGCGTACGCCGCGGGGGCCCAGTAGGCGGATGCCGGGCAACGCAGCCAGACGTTGGTACGCCGCGACGGCGAGTTCCGCATCGTGTCGAGCGATGGCCTCGCGGCCGACCCCGTCGAGATAATCGCAGGCGGCGGCGAGTCCGACGGCTCCGGCGATATTCGGCGTGCCCGCCTCGAAACGTTCCGGGGCCGGCTTCCAGCTGGCGTTCTCGTAGGTGACGGTCACGACCATGCCGCCGCCGGTCTCATCGGGTGGCATCGGGTCGAGAAGTTCGCGCCTTCCGTACAACACGCCGATTCCGGTCGGCCCGCACATCTTGTGGCCGGAGAATGCGACGAAATCGGCGCCCAACGCGCGCACGTCGAGCGGCAGGTGTCCGATGGACTGCGCGGCGTCGATCACGGTGAGAGCGCCCACGGCACGGGCGCGCGCGCACAACGCCGCCGCCGGATTAACCACACCGAGCGTGTTCGAGATGTGGGTGAACGCGAAGACCTTCACCGCCGGCGTGAGCAACGCGTCCAACCCGGCGAGGTCGAGGCCGCCCTCCGCGTCCGTGCCGATCACCGGGACCAGGCGGAGCGTGGCGCCCGTCGCACGCGCGAGCTGCTGCCACGGCACGAGGTTGGAATGATGCTCCATCTCGGTGGCCAGAATGACATCCCCGGCCCGCAATCGACCCGCGAGACCGCGGGCGATCACATTGATGCTTTCCGTCGTTCCGCGCGTGAAAACCACCTCGGCCGGTTCAGCCGCGTTGATGAATTTCGCCACCCGGGCGCGGGCCGCCTCGTAGGCGTCGGTCGCCCGCATCGAGAGCGCGTGGAGACCGCGGTGCACATTGCTGTTGTCGCGTTCGTAATAGCGGGCGATCGCCTCGATCACCGCGCGTGGCTTATGGGACGTGGCCGCGTTATCGAGGTACACGAGCGGCTTGCCGTGCACCTGCTGGTGCAGCACCGGGAAATCTGAACGGAGGTCGCGGCCGAGGGACATGAATGGGATCGAACCCTACCGCGGATTCCGGCCGCGGATTGGGACTCGAATCGAAGGAAGCCCGCCATCGGGTGTCAGCAACCGAGTTCCGTCGAAAACGAGGCCGCGGCGGAAGTCCGGCGCCTATTCGCGAACGCGCAAGTCCATCGTGGCCCCGCCGACGATGTAATTTAGTGCGTTACAAACCCGGGGAGGGCGCGGCCGGGTGACGGAGACGAGGCGGGGCGAGGTTGTCGTGGTGCCAGCCCGGTAGCCCGTTGGCTCAGCGCCAGGATTCGTCGAAGAAACCGGCGTCGACGATGCGGCCGGGCCAGCGGGGGCCGGCTGGCTCGCGGAGGTCGATCACGGCATGATCGGGTAGCTTCGGGATCTGCAGCGAGTTCGTGCCGTAGGCGTGCTCGCGGAAGTCGATGCCGCTGTTGAGCACGACGTAGCGCGCGGGGTTCAGGGGGTTGGGGAAGATCAGGATCGGCGCGTGGTGGGCGGCGTCGTAGGTCTTGCCGCGGAACTCCAGCACCTTGGCGTCCCAACGCAGCGGCAGCCCGGCCAGCACGCGGGCGAGGACGCGGTTCGACGCCGGGTCGCCCCAGAGGATGAGGTTGCGGCCGGCCAAGTCGGCGTCGGTCACCGCGGCGTCGTCCTTCACCGGTGCGTCGCCGCGGAAGATGTCGCGCCACATCTTCGAGGCATGGTCCAGCTCGCCCGCCGCCCAGGAGCCGACGGACGCGTTGAGCGGGCGGCCCGTGGGGCGGACGAAGAGGAAAGGCGCCATGAACGCGTCGTTCACCGGGCCGGTCAGTCCCGGAGCCTTGCGCAGGCCAGCGGGAGCGCCCGGCACCCAGCGGCCGTCCGCGCGTCGGAGCGTGATGCCTGCGGGGCCAACGGCAGTCACGGGAATCGCCTGCCCGTCGATGGTCACGGAGCGTGCTTCCGGCAGCAGGAGCCGGATGGCGGTGGTGCCTGCGGTCGTGATGACGACGCGGCCGGCCTCGTCACGGGTGCCCGTGAGGTCGGCGCGTTCCCAATGGCGGGCGAGGCCCTCGAAACGCAGCCAGGACTCGCCGGGGTAACGCAGCGTGTAGGTGGTGAGGCGCAGTTCGCGGGGCAGTGGATCCCGGCCGCGCTCGAGCAGGGCCTCGAGTCTCGCGGTGAGTTCGCGGCGCGTCTCGGGGTGGTACTTGTGGGCGGTC
>JBEGJD010000564.1:0-3564 GCA_041184765.1 Verrucomicrobiota bacterium
TCGCCGGACTTTCCACTGCCGCGCACCTGCTGCTCACGGCCCCCGGGGATTTTGCGATCGAGATTTTCGAGGCCGCCCCTTTCGCCGGCGGCCAATGCGCCTCGTGGCGCGACACCCGCGGCCGGCCCGTCGAGACGGGCATCCACCTCGACTTCCCCTGGTACCACAACAAGGACGCGCTCTTCGCCGCGATCGGACACCCGCTCCCGCTGCGGGAAACCGACGGTAATTACTACGTTTGCAACGGCGCCACCGACCGCGTCGATACCCTCCTCGCCGGGAAGTCGGTGCTGAAAACCCTTGGTGGTCTCGCCACGTTTCCCGGCCTTACGCCGGGCGAACGTTGGCAACTCACGCGCCTGATCTGGCGCATCCTGCGGATGGACGACGCCGCCGCGGAGGCGCACGACGGCCAATCGGTGTCGGAGTTCCTCGCCGCGCAGGGCGCGACGCCCGCGTTGGCCGCGCAACTCTCGCTCGAGGCGGTCACGATCCAAGGCCTGCGACCGGAGGAGGCCAGCGCGACCTCGTTCATCAAGTTCCTCCGCACCATGTACGGCAGTATGGGGCGTTTCGACACGACCTTCTTCGGGGCTCCGCTCGCCGATGCGCTCATCAACCCCCTTGCGAATTTCGTGACGGGCCACGGTGCGAAATTGCACCTCGGGCGCGCTGTCGCGGAGGTGAAGGCCGACGGAGGCGGGCCCCGGATCCGAACAGCAGACGGCGCCGAAACCGCATTCGACCACGTGGTGTTCGCCATCCCCGGCCACGCGGTGCCGCCGCTACTGCCGTCGGCCTGGCGCGAACGCGCGCCCTTCGCGCAACTCCGCGCTTTGCGCGAGACGCCGATCATCACGATCACGCTCTGGTATGACCGGTCGGTTTTTCAGGACGGCAACGTCTACATCTCCAATCGCGACCGCCGGCACGGCCCCATCTTCGACGCGGTCGCCGACAAGGCCCGCCACTGGGCCGGCTGGGACGGCCACTGGGCCGGCTGGGACGGCCACCAACCCACTGGCAGTATTTTGCAGGTGCTGATCGACGCGGCCGATGACGTCGCGCATCTGAGCGACGACGCGCTCGTGGCCAAAGCCTGCGCCGACCTCGCGCGCTTCTTTCCGTCCTGCCGCGGCGTCAAGCCGACCGACGCCACCGTACTTCGCCTCACAGGAACCTACTGCGGCACGCGCGTCGGCTACTGGTCGCTGGTGCCCCGCACCCACGAAACCGGAATCCCCGGCGTGTGGCTCGCCGGCGACTACACCGCCGGCCCCTACCACTACGGCATGGAGTCCGCCGTCATCTCGGGGAAACAAGTCGCCAACCACCTCCTCGCCACCCGCGGCCACTCCGCCCACCCCATCCTGCGCCCGAATTACCTGCCGTTCGTGCGGGCGTAGCGGCCTGAGGCTGAGACTGGTTTCCGAATTGGTCCGCCCAAGTTCCCGCCTTCCCGACTTTCCACATTCCTCCGAAACACGGGGAGAACCACGAAATACTCGAAAGGCACAAAACCGAGCCAGGTGGCCCACGGAACACTCGGAAAAAACAGAACATTTACTGCGCCCTGCCTCCGTGCCCTCGGTTTCTCTCCGTGACCTCCGTGTCCAAGGATCGGTCCGCCTTCGCCCGAAATCCTGAGCTCCTGATTTCCAGATTTCCCCGGCCCGGTTCCCGCCTTTCCGGCATTCCACATTCCTCCGAACCAGGATAGAAACTACAGCCCCTCCATGGGGTCAGGGCGTTCAATGTTCGGAATCCAGGCTTTTTGAACATTCAACGCCCTGACCCCGTCGGGCCTGCCGCTAGAACATGAGCTCCAGGCTCAAGGCGTAGGAGCGCGGCGTCTCGATCACCGTGAAAACGGACTCCCCGAACGCGTTGACGCGGCTGGAGCGGAAGGAATTCCGGCCGGTGAGTAGGTTGCGGACGTTCAGTTGGACGCGATAGCGCAGGGTCTCGCTGATTTTTCCCGAGTAGGCCGCGAAGGCGTCCGCGTTGAGCTCGGCGTCGCCGTAGTACGGGTGATCGAGGTCGATCTGCGGCACGGGGTAGCCGGCGCTGAAGACACCGGAGTCCTCCGCGGGGAAGCCGAGGATGGGGGCACTCCGCCAGCGCACGGCTCCGCCGGCCCGGACTCCTCGGAGAAAGCCCTCCTTGAAACCGTAGGCGGCGTTGAGGTTGACGCGGTATTTGCGGCCGGCGTCGACCGGCTTGTTGTTGCGCTGCAGCGCGGCGTTGAGGGCGGGAAGGACGGAGTTTTCGTACATCTCCTTCATCGTCATGGGTCGAAGGGCGCCGTTCGCCTGCCGGATGGTATAGTTGTTCGCGGTGTCCCCTTGGTAGGGGATCCGGTCCCATCCCTTGTTGCCTGCGAGGTCGGTGAGGTTGGGATCGGACCAGACAGGGAGACGGGCCTTCACCCAGTTTTCCCAGTCGCGGCTGACGTTGCCCTCGAGCGTCTCGGCCTTGGCGCCGGTGAGACGAAGGTCGAGGTTTCCCCAACGGGTGCCGGCGGTGAGCTCATAGCCCTTGGAGAGAACGTCGCCGGTGATCGGATGGTAGGCGGAGTTGAGGTTCACGTCCGCCGTCCACGCGTTCGGGTTCGTGAGTCCCTGCTGTCGGATGAGCTGGTCGTAGCGCGGGGTACCCAAGGCGACGGCACGGTCCTCGACGACCTTGCGATAGGAGGTTTCCTCGCGTCCGGCCTCGATCCGGGTCGTGCCGAAGCCGACGTTGGCGGAGAGCTTCTGCAACCGATAGCAGGTCACCTTGAAGTAGCTGTTACCGTCGGCCGAATCGAGGCGCACCGCGTAATCCTTCGAGTTGCCCGCGGTGCCGGGAATCGGATCGCCAAACGCGGTGAACTGACCGGTGGGGAGGTTGAAGGTGGCGGACTCGTAGTAGGACAGGGACAGCCAATCGAGCGGACGCGCGGTCAGGCCGTAGGTGTGGCTGTTGGCGCGGTATGACACCCGGGTTGTGTCGTCCCAGGTGACGAAGCCCGGCTCGTTGAAGAAGCGCCAGCCGCCGTTGCTCTGGTTTGGTCCGCCCGCAGTCTCGGGCGTCACGTTCATCTTGGTGTTGCTGACGGCGTCGCGCCGCAGGCCGTAGCTGAGGAGCAGCCGGTTGAGCACCCGACCCTGCCAGGCCAGCAAACCGGATTCCAGTTGAGTGGTGCTGCCGCTGGGCAGGCTCCCGCCGAACGGGCTGTTCCAGCCGCTGAGGGTGATCACCTGTCCGGTGGTGGGGTCGGTGAAGGTCGTTCCGCCGGCGAGGAGTTGCTCGACGCCAACCGGCCGGCCGCCGATGACCGGGGGCTGGGCGGTGACGTTGGCGCCCGCGTCGAAGAAGTGCTGGTAGAGCATGACGCGGCGGGCGTTGTTCAGCGTGCCGTTGAAATTCTGATACTGGAGGTTGCCGAGCAGGCGGACCTGCACCGTCTGGGCCTTCTGGAAGGAGTCGCGATGGTTCCAGCTCGCGAGAAACGAATGCCGGCCCAGCAGGGAGAGCGCCCGCGGCGTCTCCGGCTCCCAGGCGAGCGAGGCGCGGAACTCG
>JBEGJD010000565.1:0-4755 GCA_041184765.1 Verrucomicrobiota bacterium
CCGTAGCGGGCCGGCATCGTCTTACCCTCCTCGGAACGCAGCAGGACGTACTCGTTCAGGTAAAGGGGCTTCGCCGCCAGCGCGCTGAGTTCGAACGCGCCCTCCGAGCAGAAGCGCTGCAACTCGTAGATCGTGACCGGAATCTCGCGGTAGCTCGACTCGTCGTCGGCCGCCGGAACCTTGTCGTTGAGGTAATCCTCCGACTCGAGACCGACCGCCCGCGCCTTGAGCTGCACATTCACATCCTTCGTTACGAGGATCGTGGGAGGCGGGTAGCTCTCCTGCACAAAAAGTGCCGAGGCGATGATGCGGTTATCCTTCTTCGAAAGATCCGGCAGCACCGCCCGCAGCCGGTCGAGCGCCGGAGACCGCGCCGAGGGATCGGCGAGGTAGGGGTTGATGATGATCGAAAGCGTGCCGCCGTTCTCGAGCTCCACGCCTTCGTGCATGGAGCGGGTGTCGGGCAAAAGCTCCTGCAGGATACGGTGGACTCGGCGGGCGTTGCGGCCGCGCTCGGTGGATTGCTCGGCCTTGATCGCGTCGAGCTCCTCGAGCACCTCCACGGGGATCGCGAGGTTGTTGTCCTCGAATTTGAAGACGCACTGCGGGTCGTGAAGGAGGACATTCGTGTCGAGCACGAAGGTCTTCACCTTGGCCGATACCTTTAACCGCGAGAGGGGGGCTTTCGCCCCACGGTGGGTTTCCATCGGTGGGTTGTGAGTAACCTGCGAACAACTGAGGGCGGGACGCCGCGGTTGTCCATTCCGGATTTCCGCCGTCACGGCTTTGTGACTCCCGGCGCCCGCGCTTGAATCCGCCCCGTCGCGCGCCGAATCTACCGGCGCGCATGCATCTCGACCCGATCAAAGCCGAGCTCCTCGCCTCCTACCGCAGCCTCGGCGGCATCAACCACGTCGACGGCGTCAACCTGCCGTCGCAGGAGTCGGTGAACCAGCTCGCGGCGGACTGCATGCACCTGTTGTTTCCGGGCTATTTCGAGGAGTCGGCTCCCACCGAAACAAGCCTGCCTGCGCTGGTGGAAGAACTGCTCGCCCGCATCGACCGCCGACTGCTCGCCGAGGTGGAGAAGTGCCTCCGTTTCGCGCGGGCCGCGGATGCACCGGCCAAGGCTCGCGACGTGACGACCGCTTTCCTCCGTCAGTTCCCGGGCGTACGCGCACTGGCCAAGACCGACGTCGACGCCGCCTACGCCGGCGACCCCGCGGCTCGCAGTGTGGAGGAGATCATCCTCGCCTATCCCTGCGTCCTGGTGATCTCCCTGCAGCGCCTCGCCCACGTGCTCTACCACCTCGGAGTTCCCCTGCTGCCCCGCATGCTCACCGAGTACGGGCACGAGCGCACCGGATGCGACATCCACCCGGGCGCCCGGCTCGGCAGCCACTTCTTCATCGACCACGCGACCGGCGTCGTGATCGGAGAGACCGCCACCGTGGGATCCCATGTGAAGCTCTACCAGGGCGTCACGCTCGGCGCGAAGTCGTTCGACCTCGATCCGGCGGGCAACCCGGTCAAAGGCGTGAAGCGCCATCCCGACATCGGCGACCACGTCACCATTTACGCGCACGCGACGATCCTCGGCGGCGACACCCAGGTCGGTGCGCACTCGATCATCGGCTCCAACGTGTGGCTGATGCGCTCCATCCCGGAGCGCACGGTTGCCTACTTCAAGGGTGACAACCTCGTGGTGCGCTCGCGCGCGGCGGACGATTCGCTCGTGGGCCGTGGCCCGGGGCCGGAGCATCCGCACGATTGCGGACTATGAGCCACGCGGACGCTGCGGGCTGGAAGGTCCGGCGCATCTTCATTTCCCCCGGCCACAACTTCTTCGGCCGCCATGGAAAACCCGCCGGCGACCACCCGACGGTCGAGGTCGACGCCGTGGAATGCGTGGCGGGGCACGGACTGCGGGGAGACCGCTTCTTCGGCTACCGGACCGACTACCGTGGACAGGTCACCTTCTTCGCCGAGGAAACCTTCTTGGAACTCTGCCGCGAACTGGGTCTGCGCGACGCTTCGCCTGGCGCGCTCCGGCGCAACGTGGTCACCGCCGGCGCGGACCTGAACGCCTGGATCGGGCGACGCTTCACACTCCAGGGTGTTTTGTTCGAGGGCGTCGAGGAATGCCGGCCTTGCCAATGGATGGACGGCGCCCTCGGTCCGGGCGCCGAGGCTTGGCTACGCTCGCGCGGCGGACTGCGGTGCCGCGTCCTGAGCGACGGCTGGCTGCGGCGCGATACCGCGAGCGGCCCCGCTCAGATGTAGTACATCGTGTCCGGCTCGCGCGAAGCGATCTGATCGAAGGTCAGCGCTCGCGCCTTCGCCTCGATATCTCCGGCGATTTCCGTCCAGACCTGCCGCATGCGACGCCCGCTCCGTCCGGAATGGTTGCCGCTAAGTTGGAGGCAATGCCCGTCGACCGCGATGAGCACATCGAGGACCGAGATTTCCTCCGGCGGCCGCGCAAGCGTGTAACCGCCGCGGCTGCCGCGCCGGCTCCGGATGAGGCCGTGGTTGCGCAGCTTGAGCAGGATCTGTCCGAGGAAGTTGGCCGGAACCGCCTCGATCTCGGCCAGGTGCTCGATGCGCGCGAGCTCGCCGGAGCCGTGCAGGCGCGCAAGCTCCGCCATCACACGGCAGGCATAGTCGACTTGAACGGAAACCTTCACCGCCGATCAAATGACGTACTCAGCACCCTCAGGTCGAACAAACTCCCGCGGCTCATCGAGCAACCCGGCGGCGACCGTCGCATGCGTACCCGGCTCGATGAGAATGAACGAACCGGTGAGCCGGTTGCGGGCATAGGCGTCGAAGAACAACGGCTGCGCGGTGCGCAGGCGGATCTCGCCGATGTCGTTCATCGCGAGCGAGGCCGGTGCCGCGGCGGGCTCCAGGGTCGCGAGGTCCAGCCGGTTCAATAATTCGGGCACGACCACGGGCACCGTCTGCGTCGTGTGCTTCAGCAGGAATTTCCGGCCGGGCTGCAACGCCCGCGGGTGCATCCAGCAGACGCGCGCGGTCAGGTCGCAACCGACACCCGGAGTCTGGTCACGGCCGATCACCATACCGCCGCGACCGAGATCGACATCATGCTCCAGGACCACTGTCACCGACTGCGGGCAAAAGGCCTCCTCGACGGCGCCGTCGTAGGTCCAGATCTCCTTCACTTTGGAGATGAGACCGGAGGGCAACGTCACGACCTCCTGGCCGCGACGCAGAACGCCGCCGGCGATCTGACCGCTGTAACCACGGAAATCGTGGAGTGAGGCGTCGCGCGGGCGGTTGGGACGGTTCACCCACTGCACCGGCAGACGCAGGCCGCCGAGGTTCCAGTCGCTAGCGACGTGCACGGTCTCGAGGTGTCCCAGGAGAGTGGGGCCGCGGTACCACGGGGTGTGCGGCGAGGGTTCGACCACGTTGTCGCCGTTGAGGGCGCTCATCGGAATGAACGTCACGTCGTGGATACCGAGTCGCGGCAGGAATTCCTCAAACTGCGCGCGGATCTCGCGGAAGCGCTCCTCGCTCCAGCCGACAAGGTCCATCTTGTTCACCGCCACCACGAGGTGCGGGATGCGTAGGAGCGCGGCGATCGCGGTGTGGCGGCGGCTTTGCTCGATGACGCCGGCGCGGGCATCGACCAGCACGATGGAGAGGTTCGCCGTCGAGGCGCCCGTCACCATGTTGCGCGTGTACTGCACGTGGCCCGGGGTGTCGGCGATGATGAACTTGCGCCGCGGTGTGGCGAAGTAGCGGTAAGCCACGTCGATCGTGATGCCCTGCTCGCGCTCGGCGCGGAGGCCGTCGGTGAGGTTGGCGAGGTTGATGCCTCCGCCTCCGGTGAGGTCGGCGGAACGCTCCAGCGCCTCGATCTGATCCTCCATGAGCGACTTTGAGTCGTAGAGGAGACGGCCGATGAGGGTGGATTTGCCGTCGTCGACGCTGCCGCAGGTGTTGAAACGCAGGATGTCGACCGGCGGCGGACGCGTGGCGACGGGCGAGAGATGTTCTTCGGTGTACACGGGGGAAACGCAGGCGGGGCTCAGAAATAACCGGCCTTCTTCCGGTCCTCCATCGCGGCCTCGGAGGCGCGGTCGTCGGCCCGGGAACCGCGCTCGGTCACCCGCGCGGCGGCGATCTCGGCGATGATGTCGTCGACGGTCGACGCGCGGGACTCGACGCAGCCGGTGCTGATGATGTCGCCGATCGTCCGCACGCGCACGACGAGCTCGCGGACCTCCTCGGAGGGACGCGGCGGCACGAGGTCGTTGACCGGCAGCCACTGGCCGCCCCGCCGCACGCAGCGCCGAGCGTGGCTGAAGTAGATCGTGGGCACCTCGAGGCGCTCGCGGCGGATGTACTCCCAGACGTCGAGCTCCGTCCAATTGCTCAACGGGAAAACGCGCATGTTTTCTCCGGGATTGAGGCGCGCGTTGTAGAGGTTCCAGATCTCGGGCCGCTGGTTCTTCGGGTCCCACTGGCCAAAGGCGTCGCGAAAACTGAAGAACCGCTCCTTGGCGCGGGCCTTCTCCTCGTCGCGGCGCGCGCCGCCGATGCAGCAGTCGAAGCGGAAATCCTCGATCGCGGCGAGCAGCGTCGGGATCTGTAGACGGTTGCGGCTGACCTCACCGGGCGCGGGCTGGGCGATCCCACGCGCGATCGCGTCCTCCACGGTGCGCACGATCAGGCGGGCGCCAAGTTCGGCGGCCCGGCGGTCGCGGAACTCGTTCAGTTCCGGAA
>JBEGJD010000566.1:0-5857 GCA_041184765.1 Verrucomicrobiota bacterium
GCGCACCTCCCTTCCGCCGTGGACGCCGATATCCGCATACCCCAGGTCATCGGCGACAATCACGAGCACGTTGGGTCGCGCGCCTGCGAAAGACGCGCCGAGCATTCCGAGAAGCAACAGAGCCGGGGTGATGACTTTCATCGGGGTGACGAGGAGATGCCGCCATCCCCGCGCAAAGTCACGCGGAGATCCGCGTTGCTCTGGGTGAAAGCGTGTTTTCCGGAACTATTCCCTTCACTGAAACCGCTTTCGCACTCATCCGCGCCATCGGCGAAATCCGCGGTTAAAAACCGCCGTATTCGGAAAGCCTCTAGCCGTAAGACCCCACAATATCTTCCGCGGCAAGGTCGTCCGCCGAAGCCTTGGCGAAGGTGGCCGGCTGCGGCTACACCAGAGGCATTTTGTCCGGAGATAACGGACCGACCTTCTTCAGAAAACGCGTGCGATGTGGCCGAGGGCGTTTACCCGCCTCAGGCGCCCCCCCTCGGAGCGATTCGGAAGCGCATTACGCCCCAATAACCTGCTACTCGAATCACCCCTTTGGTTACGCCTCCACGGCGCTGGGCCGGGCCTTGCGCGGCGCTACCGTCCACCCGGTCCGCGTCGCAGCAGGTCGCTGCGCGCGGCCTCCAGCCGCGCACGCTCATCACGCGTGAGACTGTGGATCCCCGACTGGGCGATCTTGTCGAGCAAGGCGTCCACCTCCGCCATGCCCGCGCGGGGCGCCGGCGCCGACGGCGCGACCGCCGCGCGAACCGGGGCGGCCGTGCGCACGATCCTCGGCCGCCGCGGCCAGCGCAGCTTGGGCCACTCGAATCCCTCGCGGACGACCCGCACAAAAAGCCAGGCGAAGCCGCACCCGACCGCGAGTTCGGCCAGCAAGTCCCAGCGCCGAGCCGAAAGAGCGACCAACGCCTGGATACCGACGAGCGCCACGGCGGCCCATTTCGCGAGGATGTTGAAGAGCAGCGGCACGCCGGGGAACAACGTCGCGAACGCGACAAAGAGCGGAAACGCGAGCGCCGCCCCGGAGAACGCGGTGCTCAGCCAAATGCCAGTTCCGGTGAAGAACAGGGGCCTAATCAGCCAGAGACTTCCGCACAGGATCAGGAAACGCCCCCGTCCGAGCGCCTTCTCCACCTCGCACCCGAACCAGATGAGCATCACCACATCGAGGGCGAAGCCGATGCTCGGCGGGTTCACGAGCCCGTAGGACAGGATCCGCCAGACCTCACCGCGGAGCACCGCCGCGCTAGAGAAACTCAACGCCCCGAGCACGCCATTCGCCCCGGCGAAAAGTGCGAGACTCGTGAAGATCATCGCGACCACCAGCCCAGCCGCCAGCAGATGCGCGCCGTAAATGGCATGGCCCCGCCACCAGGTGACCGGACGCGTCTCGCCCCACTCGTTTCCCTCCCAGAAACTCATCAGGTCGACGAGATTGGCGACCGCCGCCGCCGCGCGCAAGGAACGGCTGAACGCCGCGATGCGGCCGGTGGCTCCGCGGCCCGGAAGGCCTGGCGCACGGCCTCCAGCAGCCGCGCGGGACCTTCGCTTTTCATGACGTAACCGCTGGCCCCGGCGCGCAGCGCGCGGTCGGCGTAGATGCTGCCGTAATGCATCGAGAAAACGATCACCGGCATCCGCGGCCGTTCCACGTGCAGGCGTCGGACCAAATCCAGACCGCTGCGCGCCCCCATCTCCAGATCGGTGAGCACCAGATCCGGCCGCGACCGTCGCACGGCGGTCAAGGCCTGCGCGACCGAACCCGCCTGACCGCATACGCGGATTCCCGGCTCATGGTTGAGCAGCGCCGCGACGCCCGCGCGCGTCAGCGGGTGATCATCGACCACCAGCACGCGACGGCACCGTTCAGGCGAGCGACCGGGCAGATTTCGCGGTGCTCGGACGGGAGGCATCTTCAAACTGTGCGCGGGGCTCAAAGCTTCGCAAGCGGTGCCTGCCCCTAAACTTGTACCTCTCGCGTGTTTACTGTCTCCGCACCACACCCAGCTCGTGACGCAGGCAATCACCCACCTGCGCGTGACGGAACACATAGCCGGACTCAATCAACGCCGCCGGCGTCGCCCGCGTGCTCCCCAGCAAGGTCTCGTCGGCCATTTGACCGAACACCGCACGCAGAACGGCGGCCGGTACCGGGAGCACCGCAGGCCGTCCCAAAGTGGACGCGAGTTCGCGCGTAAAGCCCGAGTTCGTCACCTCTCCCGGCGCGCAAACATTCAACGGCCCCCGACACGATGAGGTCATGATCGCGTGGTAGACGGCCCCGATGGCATCTTCGCGCCCGACCCAGCTCGTCCATTGCCGCCCCGTGCCGACACGACCGCCGGCGGCGAGGCGGAACACCGGTAGCATCTTGGCCAGCGCCCCGCCCGCAGGTGTCAGCACTACCCCGAAACGCAGCAGCGCCGTGCGGATACCGGCGCGCGCGGCCACGTCCGCGTGGGTTTCCCAAGCCAAGCAGACCTCGGGCAGAAAACCGGAGCCGATGGCCGCGTCCTCCTTCAGCACCTCGTCGCCACGTTCGCCGTAGAAGCCGACCGCGGAGGCGCTGACGAAAACCTCCGGCGGGCGCTCCGCGGCCTTCATGGCGGCGACCAACGTGCGGGTCGCGTCGACCCGGCTGCGCAGAATCGCCTCCCGTCGCGCCGCGGACCAGCGACCCACGCCCACGTTTTCTCCCGATAGGTTCACCACCACGTCGGCTCCCGAAACGATCGCCGGAGCGAGTTCGCCACGCGCGGGATTCCAGAGAGCCTCACCTGTTCCCACCGGACCTCGCCGCACCAGACGCACCACCTCGTGGCCCTGCGTGAGGAGAAAATGGACCAACGCGGTGCCAAGCAGACCAGAGGCTCCCGCCACCACGATCCGCCGCCGCCTCGTGTCGTAACGCGCGGCCAGCTCAAGGTCAGCCTTGGTGGTGGCATGGCGCCACGCGAACAGCCGTGCGAGTTCTCGCCGCACGTGTCCGCCCCCGAGCAACCGCCCCACCGCCCCACCCGGAAGGCGATAGGAGATGTCATCGGTCAGGAGGCACGCACTGGCTCCGTCGGGCGTTACCCGGTGGAGATGCTCCCAGCTCGCGAACGGTCCCGAAAGCTGCACGTCGCGGAATTCACGTCCGGCCACGTAGCCGCGGTGCTCCACGTGCCACTCCAGCGAAAACGGCCCGCGGCGGTTGCGCACCACGACCCGCGCACCGTCGCGCACTCCGCCGGTGGCGGCGACGACCTCCACCTTTTCCCAGGGAGGACAAAGACGCCCCAGCGCGCCGGGGCGCTCGTGCCAGGCAAAGACCTCCGCGGCCGGCCGCTCGATGCGCGTGGTGAGGGTGAATCTTTCCATGATCAGGAGCGTTTGGACGCCTTCGCGCGCGGCTTGGTCTCAAGTGGCAGAGTACCCTCCTCCGCCGGAGGCTCGCCGCCACCCACGCGGATAGCGTTGGCCCGCGCTCGGATGGCCGAGCGTTCGGAAGCGGAAAGTCGCGCCACATTTTTCACCTGTAATGCCATGCGCTGATTGCCGCGCAGCAGGGTCTCGTGGCGCAGCAGGAAGTCCCAATAGAGCGTCGTGAACGGGCACGCGTCTTCCCCCGTCGCCTTCGCCGGATCGAAGCGGCACGAGGCGCAGGCGTTGCTCATCCGCTGGATGTATTTGCCGGTCGCGACGTACGGCTTCGAGGCCATCACGCCTCCGTCGGCGTATTGGGACATCCCGAGCGTGTTCGGCAGTTCCACCCACTCGACGGCGTCGACGTAGACGCCAAGGTACCACTCGTGGATGCGCTTCGGGTCGACGCCGAGCAGCAGGGAATAAAGCCCCGTGACCATCAGCCGCTGGATGTGGTGAGCGTACCCCAGCCGCAGGGTCTGGCCGAGCGCGTCGCGGAGGCAGGACATCGCAGTCTCGCCAGTCCAATAAAACGGCGGCAACGGTTCCTTCGCCCCGAGAGCGTTGCGCTCGACGTAGTCCGGCATGTGCAGCCAGTACACGCCACGGACGTACTCGCGCCAGCCGAGCACCTGGCGGATGAAACCCTCGCCTGCCGCGAGGGGCACCCGCTCCGCCCGCACGGCACTCTCCACCGCGGCAATCACCTTTCGAGGATCGAGCAGCTTGAGATTCATCGCCGCGGAAATCAGCGAATGGTAAAGCCAAGGTTCCCCGCACCAGATCGCATCCTGATAGCGTCCAAAGTCAGGGAGACGGTGCGTGACAAAGTCTTCGAGGGCGCGCTGCGCGTCCTCCGGCGTCACCGGCCAGTCGAAGACCGAAAGATCTCCCGGGTGACGCGGGAACCGCTTTTCCACGAGCTGCAGCACCGCCCGGGTGGTCGCGTCGGGGGCGAACCTCCGCGGCGCCGGCAGCGGACGCGGCGGCCCCTCTTTGCCGAAGCTCTCGCGGTTGTCGTGGTCGAAATTCCATTGGCCGCCCAGCGGCTCCCCGGCTTCGTCCAGCAGCACGCCGTGACGCCGTCTCATCTCACGGTAAAAAAACTCCATCCGCAGCTGCTTACGACCCGCGGCATGCTCGTGGAACTCCTCTGGCGTGCAGAGAAAATGCCGGTCCGGGCGCAGTTCGAGCGGAACACCGGCACCTTTGGCCACGGCGGCAAGATCCTGGTCCAAGCGCCATTCCCCCGCCCGAACCATCACCAACCGCTCGGGGCGCGAAACAGCGAGTGCACGCGCAAGCTCCCCCGCCAGGGTCTGCGTGTTGCCGGGCGAATCGAGCTCCACGTATTCCACCCGGCGTCCGAGCGCACTCTGGGCGTCGCGGAAATGCCGCATCGCGGACAGGAAAAGCGCGGTCCGAACCTTGGAGGAAACCACGTGCTCCGACTCGCCGGCGACCTCGGCCATCCAGATCGCGTCACGTGAGGCCTCGAAACCATCGAGCGCCGCGGAGCCCGCGTCGAGCTGGTCGCCCAGCACCACGACCAGGTGACGCACCCCGGACACCACAGCGCGAGGACGCGCGCTCATTCGCGGACCGAGATGTCGCCGCCGCGAATCCGCTTGAAGGCCGCGAGGGCCTCGTTGCGGGCGGTGGCGTGGTCGACGATCGGCGCGGGATAGTTGCCGCCCTTGCCGAGCCGGACTCCCGCGGCGGCCAGTACCGAGGCCGGAGCCTCCCAAGGCGCATGGATGTTTTCAGCGGGAAGTTTAGCCAGTTCGGGCACCCAACGGCGCACGTACGCGCCTTCGGAATCGAACTTCAACCCCTGCAGAACCGGCGCGAAGACGCGGAAGTAGGGTGCGGCGTCGGCCCCGCAGCCGGCGGTCCACTGCCACCCGAGCGTATTGCTCGCGAGATCCGCGTCGACGAGCGTGTCCCAGAACCAGCGCGCTCCGTGCACCCACGAAAGCCGGAGATGTTTCACCAGGAAAGACGCCGCGATCATCCGCACGCGGTTGTGCATCCAACCGGTGGCCCAGAGCTGACGCATGCCGGCATCGACGATCGGGTAACCGGTGAGTCCGCGCTGCCAAGCGCGCAGTTTCACTCCGCCGGCATCATCGGCCCACGGGAACGACTCGAAATCGGAACGTAGGGGCCGCTCCGGCGTGTGCGGAAAATGAAACAGCAGGTGATGCGCGAATTCACGCCAGCCCACCTCGCTCAGGAACACGCGTGCGCCATTGCTGGGCGGAAAGACCCCGCTCTCCTTCGCCACCGCCTGCACCGCGGCCCAGATCTGGCGCGGAGACAGCTCCCCGAAGTGCAGCCACGGCGAAAGCATCGACGTGCCGTCCACGCCGGGAGTGTTCCGTCGGTCGGAGTAGGCCTCCATCGCATCGGCCACGAAGAGCTTCAGTCGCTTCGCCGCGCC
>JBEGJD010000567.1:0-2594 GCA_041184765.1 Verrucomicrobiota bacterium
ATGTCGAGGTCGCCGTCACCGTCGAAATCCACCGCGGTCGGCGTGATCATGCAGAGATCCATGCGCACGGGAACGCCGGCGCTCGCGAGCGGCCGGCCGGTCGCGTAGACCGGCTTAGTGCGGGTGCCCTCATTCTCGTAGTAAGTGAAACCGTCGCGAAATTCCCCGCAGATCAGATCGAGGTCCCCGTCGCTGTCGAAGTCGCCCCACATCGGCGACGGCATGCCGCAGTTCCTGCCGCCGCGCTATTTCCGGCAATTCGCGGCCGACGTGAAGTTCGGCGCGCTCGCCACCCCGTACGCGGTCGATTGGGACGGTGACGGCCGCGAGGACCTGATCACCGGCAACAGCGCCGGCTACGTCGCGTTCATCCGCAATCTCGGCGGCTCGCCGACGCGGTGGGCTCCGCCGGTTTATCTCACCGCCGGCGGCGCGCTGATCCGCGAGCAGGCCGGCCCGAACGGCTCCATCCAGGGGCCCGCCGAGGCGAAGTGGGGCTACTCCATTCTCAGCGTGGCGGATTGGGACGGCGACGGGCTGCCCGACATCATGACCAACGGCATCTGGGGAAAAGTCGTGTGGTATCGCAACATCGGCACCCGCACCGCGCCGCGGCTCGCCGCCGCGCACCCGGTCGAGGTCGCGCCCGGCGCCGTCTCCCCGAAGCCCGCCTGGAATTGGTGGGATCCGCGCGGGCGCGAGTTCGTCACGCAATGGCGCACCACGCCGCAGATGATCGACTGGAACGGCGACGGCCTGATGGACCTCGTGATGTCCGACCACGAGGGCTACCTCGCGCTCTTCGAGCGCAAGCGCGCGTCGGACGGCACCCTCACGCTCTCCGCGGGCCAGCGGGTTTTCTGGAGCGAGGGCGTGAGCGTCTTCAACAGCAACGGCCTGCCGCAAAACAAGGAGTCCGGTCTTTTGCGCATCAACGACGGCGTCAACGGCCGCAGCGGCCGCCGCACGTTCTGCATCACCGACTGGGACGGCGACGGCCAGCTCGACCTGCTGTTCAACAGCGCGCCCAACGTGAATTTCCTGCGCGGGCTCGGCCGCGACGAAAAGGGCCGCTGGCGCTTCCGCGACGAGGGGCCGGTGAGTACGCATGTGCTCGCGGGTCATGCGACGAAGCCCACCGCGTTGAGCCGCGGCGCGGGGAGTCCTCCCGACCTGCTGATCGGCGCCGAGGATGGTTTCTTCTACACGGTGACGAACCCGCGTTCGCGGCGTTAGGCTGCCGGTTCCCTACTCAAACTTTCTTTTCCACCCCATGCCCACTCCCGCCAACGCCGCGCGTTACGCGTGGTACGTCGTCGCGCTACTCTTCCCCGTTGCGCTGCTCAACTACCTCGATCGCCAGATGCTGGCCACGATGAAGGCCTCGATGGTCGGCGACATCCCGACCATCGCGAACAAGGCCGACTGGGGCTTCGTCCTCGGCTGCTTCAAGTGGACCTACGCGTTCCTCAGCCCGTTCGGCGGGTTCATCGCGGACCGTTTCAGCAAGCGGTACGTGATCGCCGGCAGCCTCTTCGTGTGGTCGGCGGTCACGTGGTGGACGGGCCACGTCACGACCTTCAACGAACTCGTCGCGGCACGTGCCCTGATGGGCATCAGCGAGGCGTTCTACATCCCGTGCGCGCTCGCGTTGATTTCCGAGTACCACTTCGGCTCGACCCGCTCGCGGGCGGTGGGCGCGCACCAGACCGGCATCTACATCGGGCAGATCCTCGGCGGCTTCGCGGGGTACATCGCCGACTCGCCCGACCACGGTTGGCGCTGGGCGTTCTCCACGTGCGGCATGATCGGCGTCGTCTACGCGCTGCCGCTGCTCGCCGCGTTGCGCGAGCCTCCTCGCGAGATCGCCGCCGCGGCCGATGCCCCGCGCGAGCCGGCTTCGGCGGTTTTCCGCGGCCTGCTGGGCAACCGGAACTTCATCCTGCTGGTCCTCTACTTCACGCTCCCGGCGATCGCGGGCTGGGTCGTGCGCGACTGGATGCCCGAGATCCTTCGCGAAAAATTCAGCCTGGGGCAGGGCAAGGCCGGAGTGAGCGCGATCCTCTTCGTGCAGATCGCCTCCATCATCGGCGTGCTCATCGGCGGCTCGCTCGCCGACAAATGGATGCAGAAGACCCCGCGCGGCCGCATCTACACCAGCGCCATCGGCATGCTGCTCTTCCTGCCGGCCCTCTTCAGCGTTGGCAACGCGGGCACGCTCACGGTGGCGATCGTAGGTCTCACCATCTTCGGCCTCGGCTGGGGGTTCTTCGACTGCAACAACATGCCCATCCTCTGCCAGATCGCTCGACCCGAGTGGCGCGCCACCGGCTACGGCATCATGAACCTCGTCAGCATCAGCTGCGGCGGCTTCGGCGATTGGGCGTTCGGCTGGCTGCGTGACCACGGGGTCGCACTCAACCTCATCTTCGGCGCCTTCGGCGGCATCGCGCTGCTCTCCGGCGCCCTGGTGCTGCTGATCCGGCCGGCGTCGTCGGACCAGGCCCGAAGCTGAGTTTTCCGATTAGGGTCTCGTGAGCGCTTTGTTCCGCCGTCTGGCGGTCGGATTTCTCCGGCTGATTGCCTTCGGGATT
>JBEGJD010000568.1:0-3169 GCA_041184765.1 Verrucomicrobiota bacterium
GCGTGATCGACGACCTGCTCATCCGCCTGTCCGACGGCTCGACCGCCGGCGGCCTGAAGATGGCCAATGGCACGAACTCCATCCGCACGCCCGGCGGCCCGTTCCCCGGTTCGCGCGCCAAATCGGCCGCGCTCGTCCGCGAGCAATTCGTGAAGGCCCAGGAGTACAAGGCCCGCCGCGAACGCGCCGGGAACGACCCCGAGAAACTCCCCCCGCGCGACCTCGCGCTCGAGATGCTCGTCGAAGTCCTCGAGGGCCGCCGTATCGTCCAGCATCACACGCACCGCCACGACGACATCCTTACCGTCCTGCGCCTCCAAAAGGAGTTCGGCTTCAAGGTCGTCCTCCACCACGTGAGCGAGGCCGCCAAAGTTGCAGCCGAGATCGCCGCCGCCGGCGTTCCCAGCTCGGTCATCATCCTAGACTCGCCGGGCGGCAAACTCGAGACGCGTGACTTCGCGCTCGAGAACTGCGCCGCCCTCGAGCGGGCCGGCGCCGAGGTCGGTCTGCACACCGACGACAGCGTCACCGACTCCCGGCTCTTCCTCCGCTCCGCCGCGCTGGCCGTCCGGGCCGGCATGACGCGCGATGCCGCCCTCCGCGCCGTCACGATCGCCAACGCCCGCATGCTCGGGCTCGAGACCCGCGTCGGCACGCTGGAGCCGGGCAAGGACGCCGATTTCATCCTCCTCTCCGGCGACCCGTTGAGCGTTTACACCGAGGTGGAGCAGACGTGGGTGGACGGCGTGAAGGTCTTCGACCTCGCGAACCCCGCCGACCGCCTCTACGCCCGCGGCGGACCCGGCGCCGGGGACAACCGCCGCGCAGTCCTCTGCTGCTTCGGCAGCGCCTGGGACATCATCGCCGCCGCGAATGGAGGAGCCGGACAATGAAAACCTTCCTCACCACTCTCTGCTTGTTAGCGCTTCCCGCGCTCCCCGCGGCCGAAACCGCGGCACCGCTCGCGATCTTCGGCGAAACGCTCCATACGCTCGCCGGTCCGGCCATCAAGGACGGCCTCGTGCTCGTGCGTGACGGTCGCGTCAACTACGCCGGACCGGCCGCGGGTCGCGCCGTCCCCGCCGACCACCGCGTCCTCCGGGCCAAGGTCGTTACCCCCGGGCTGATCGACGCCCGCGCGACCGCCGGGCTCTCCGGCATTCTCAACCAGCCGCAGGACCAGGACATGCTCGATCGCTCCGCGCCGCTGCAGCCGGAGCTCCGCGCGATCGACGCGTACAACGCCCGCGACCCGCTTGTGGCGTGGGTGCGCTCGTTCGGCATCACGACCCTAAACACCGGACACGCCCCGGGCTCGCTCGTGTCGGGCCAGACGATGATCGTGCGCACCGCCGGCCGCAGCGTGGAGGAGGATGTGATCAACCCAGCCGCCATGATCGCCGTCTCGCTCGGCGGCAGCGCGGTGAATCGCGCCGAGGGGCCGCCGGGAGGCGCCGCGAAGTCCCCCGGCACGCGCGCCAAGGCCGTCGCGATGCTGCGCGCCGAACTGATCAAGGCCCAGGAGTACGCGCGGAAACGGGAGGCGAAGGACGAGACCAAGCGCCCGGCGCGCGACCTCCGCCTCGAGACACTCGCCCGCGGGCTCGACGGCTCGCAGCGGTTCCTTATCACCGCGCACCGCCAGCAGGACATCCTCGCGGCCCTCCGCCTCGCCCGGGAATTCAACCTGCGTATCGTCCTGGACGGCTGCGCCGACGCACCGCTCGTGCTCGAAGAGATCAAGGCCAGCGGCTTCCCCGTGATTCTGCACCCCACGATGGCGCGGGCTAGCGAGGACACCGAGAACCTCGCCATGGACACCGCGGCGCGGCTCGCCGCGACCGGAATCCCCTTCACGTTCCAGAGCGGCTACGAGGGCTATGTGCCCAAGACGCGCGTTATCCTCTTCGAGGCGGCGCTCGCGGCCGCCCGCGGCCTCGGTTTCGAGCGGGCCCTCGCGGCCATCACGCTGGACGCCGCCCGGATCCTGGGCATCGACGCGCGCACCGGTTCGCTCGCCGACGGCAAGGACGCGGACCTCGCGCTGTTTGACGGCGACCCGTTCGAATACACCACGCACGTCACCACGACCGTCGTCGCCGGCCGCGTGTTCGCGGACGGCCCGAGGTGAGGACCGGCCGCGTCCGGTTCAGGCGCGGACCTCGCTCATCAACCCGACGAGGTTGCCGTCGGGATCGCGCACGAACGCCATCCACAATTCGTGGTCGGGCATCCGCGCGGTGAGCGCCGGCGGACGTTCGGGCCGGGCCCCGCGTGAAACCACCGCGGCGTAGGCCGCCGCGAGGTCGCCAGTACGGAAGTAGAGCACGGAGTTCTTGCCGGCCTCACCGTGCCCCTGCGGCACCGTCAGCATCAGGCGCACGCCCCCGGTCTCGAGAAATGTGAGGCTTGGACCGGCCGAAAACAGGAAACGCAGGCCGAGAACGTCCCGGTAAAACGCGGTCGCCACCCCGACATCCGCCACAGTGACGGCGATCTGGCCAAGGCCCGACAAAGCATTGCTCGGAACGGTTTGCATGGTGGCACTCGAGGACCGATGCCGGAGCCGGTCGAGACCGGACTGCCGGGCAAAACGGGTGGAACCTTTGCGGAAAATTCCACCTGTGCTCTCTTGAGGGAAAGGGACGAACCCGCACGGTCCCACCTCTCATGCAAACCATCTCACTGTTCCCGTTCGCCGACTATTGGTGGTTCTACGGGCTTTTTACCCTAGGCGTGTTCGGCCTGCTGGCGCTCGATCTGGGCGTCTTCCACCGGAAGGCGCACGACGTTTCCTTCAAGGAAGCACTCGGCTGGACCGTGGTGTGGTGCGCACTGGCGCTTACATTCTGCTTCGGGCTCTGGCGCTACGCGGAGTGGAAACTCCCCCAGGATCCGCGGTTGATTGCCGCGGGCATGACGGCGGCCGATGCGACCGGGCTCGCCCGGCAGACCGCGCTGGAGTTCCTCACCGGCTACGTCGTCGAGCTGTCACTGTCGGTGGACAATATCTTCGTCTTCATCGTCGTCTTCACGTTTTTCGGCATTCCCTCGCAGTACCAGCACCGGGTGCTGTTCTTCGGCATCCTCGGCGCGCTTTTCTTCCGAGTGCTCTTCATCTCGCTCGGCGCGGTGCTGATGAAATTCCACTGGGTCATCTGGGTGTTCG
>JBEGJD010000569.1:0-6150 GCA_041184765.1 Verrucomicrobiota bacterium
GCTTTTCTTCCGCAACACCCTTGTCGGTGATCTCGTGTTCACCGGCCTCTTTGCCGGTGCGATGGAGTTTGCCACGCGACGCGCCCGTCGGGCCGAAGCGGCGGACGGCGCCTCGCGCGCCTGAAGCTTCAGCCGGATTATCAGGATGTGGGTGCCACCCGCCGCACCTTTGAAAGCGGCGTGAAACAGTGCGGCCGGAGCGTTTTCACCACTGAGGCACCAAGGACACAGAGGACGGAGCACGTCTGGAAATCAGGAACGCGGGGCCACTCCGCAAACGCGTTCGCGGAACTTCCGCGCTTTGGGAAAAAGGCGCGGTCCTCCCGAGGCGGCTTCGGAGTTCTCCGCGGCGAGCGGCCGCGGATACACGGTCTGAATTTCGAGCACGGGTCTCCGTGTTCCCCGGATTCCGTAAGTTCCGTGGGCACCACGGATCGGTTTCGCGCCTTGGGTCCCTGCCCGCCATAGGCTTGGCGAAGGCGGGTGTTTCGTGGTTCCAGCTGCCTCCATCGCGGCGGAACCACGCTGAGTCACCCGCCATCGCGGTTCCGCGGGTGGAAGCGGGCGTGCTGGTCGACGATCCTTCTAGGGTCGACCGCCGTGTAGATCTGCGTGGTAGAGATGCTCGCGTGGCCAAGCATCTCCTGAATCGCGCGCAGGTCCGCCCCACCGCCGAGCAGATGCGAGGCGAATGAATGGCGCAGCGCATGGGGTTTCACGGTGTCGGGAATCCCCGCGCGCCGGGCGTGCTTCTTCACGATCATCCAAACCGCCACGCGCGAAATCGGGCGTCCGTGATGGTTAAGGAAGACGTGGCTGCCCGTATGCGTCCGGACGAGCCCGGGCCGGCCGGCCGACAAGTATGTCGTGAGCGCGTCGCAAGCTCGCCCGCCTACCGGCACAACGCGCTCCTTCGAGCCCTTGCCCAGCACGCGCACCAACCCCTCCACGGGATCGACCTCCTGTATTCGCAGAGCGACGAGTTCGGATACCCGCAGGCCGCTGGAATAGAAAAGCTCGAGGATGGCGCGATCGCGCAGGGCAAACGGTCCACCGCCCGACGGCGCCTCCACGAGTTTCGCGATGTCCGCCGGCGGCAACGTACGCGGGATACGCCGGCCTGGCTTCGGTCCCTCCAGCAGCGCCGTGAAATCATCTTCGCGCCGGCGTTCACGCACGAGGTGACGGGATAGCATGCGCAACGCGGAGAGCTTTCGCGCCAGGCTCGTCGCCCGGTACTCGGCCGCGCCCAAAGAACTGATCCATTCCGAAGCGAGGGCCGGCGTGACCGCGAGCCAGCCGGCCGCTCCGCGGCTTTGGAAGAAACCCGCCGCCTGATCGAGGTCGCGCCGGTAGGCGGCGAGCGTGTTGGTGGAGAGGCCGCGCTCCAGGCCGAGGTAGGCGAGGAAGGATTCAGTGTCGGCCGCAAAGGACTCCGGAGCGCGGCTGTGGTCGGACCGCATGGGCGAAAAAAAGACGCCCCGCGGAGGGGGCGTCGACGTGATTCGGGGCGCGGCTCAGTAATGACGCCGGCGCGGCATGGGCGGAGGCGGCGGATTGGACTCCTTCATGCGGAAGGTGATCCGGGCCTTCTCCAGGTCGTAAGGGCTCATCTCCATCTTCACCATGTCGCCGGCGGCGATCTTGATGAAGTTCTTCCGCAGCTTGCCCGAAATGTGGGCGAGGACGACGTGGCCGTTGGCCAGCTGCACCTTGAACATGGTTCCCGGGAGGACCGCCACCACCTTGCCCTCCACTTCTATCGCATTCGCATCAGAGGCCATGGGCGGCGGTACGGGAAAAGGTGTTCGGCATAGGTGAGCTTGGCAAAAGCCCTTGTAAGCCAGAGAGCCGCCTCTCTAGTCAAGGTTTCCCTCCGCGGAGCCGATGCCCGAAGCCCAGCCCGACCTCCCCTGCCCGTTTGAAAAACGGTTCCCCTCGCAGCTGGTCCGCGACGACACGTTCTTCATGGCGCTCGCCTACAACCAGGCGATCGACGCCTGGCGGCGAGACGAAGTCCCGATCGGCGCCGTCATCGAGATCGGCGGCGAGGTCGTCGCCTCTGCCCACAACACCGTCGAGGGCGTCCGCGATCCCACCGCCCACGCCGAGATGCTCGCGCTCACCCAGGCGGCGCGACACCTCGGTGACTGGCGGCTCGAGGGTGCGACCATGTACGTTACCAAGGAGCCCTGCCCGATGTGTTCCGGTGCGATGCTGATGTCGCGGGTACGTCGCGTCTGCTACGCCGTCCCCGACCCGAAGATGGGCTGCCTCGGCGGAGCCACCAACCTGAACGATCTCCCGCGCGTGAACCATCACCTCGAGCTTACCGCCGGCGGCGTGCTCGAGGACGATTGCCGCGATCTCCTGCAGTCCTTCTTCCGGCTAAAGCGCGGCGGCAGCGATACCAGCGCGTCCCCGCAAAGTTGACGCCCCACGGCGCGGGTGCATGTTCCGCGTCTTCCTTTTCCACCGACCCGATCATCAACGACACAACCACCATGGCCTACGAACTCCCTAAGTTGCCCTACGCTCCAACCGCCCTCGAGCCGCACATCGACGCGCGCACGATGGAGGTCCACCACGGCAAGCACCACAACGCGTACGTCACCAACGCGAACAACCTTCTGAAGGACCACCCCGCCCTCGCAGCGCTCGACGTGAACGCGCTGATCGCCGACCTCTCCAAGGTCCCCGAGGCCATCCGCGGCGGCGTGCGCAATAACGCCGGCGGCCACAGCAACCACGCGTTTTTCTGGACCATCATGGGCCCTGGCAAGGGCGGCGCCCCCAAGGGCTCCCTCGCCTCGGCCATCAGCGCCACCTTCGGTGACTTCGATAAGTTCAAGGCCGCCTTCGCCCAGGCCGCCGCCACGCGTTTCGGTTCCGGCTGGGCTTGGCTGTACGTCGGCGCCGACAAGAAACTCGCGATCGGCTCCACCGCCAACCAGGACAGCCCGCTGATGGGCAAGGCCGTCGCCGGTATCGAGGGCAAACCCGTCCTCGGCCTCGATGTCTGGGAGCACGCGTACTACCTGAATTACCAGAACCGCCGCCCGGACTACGTTACCGCCTGGTGGAACGTCGTCGACTGGGACGCCGCCGAGTCCAACTACAAGGCCGCAATCGCCTAAGCAGCCCACAAACTGTTCCCCCAAAGGCCGCGCCGGCAGCGCGGCCTTTTTATTTCCCGCTGTTCCGCCCTCAGGGCGTCCAGACACTGGCCTGCATCGCTTGGGAATCGACGCCGCCGAGCCTCGTGCTGTTGCCGGTCTCGGTGTCGAGGATGCAGAGGTAGCTCGAGGTGCGGTCGCGCGCGGTGTAGACCAGATGCCGGCCGTCGGCCAGCCAGCTGGGCTCGACGCCATCAAAGCTGGCTTTTGAGACGACCTTGCCGGCACCGGCCGCGAGATCGTACACGGCAATCTGGTACTGGCGGCCGACACGCACCGTGCAGGCGATCTTGTTGCGGTCGGTCCGGCTCCAATCCGGCTCCGCGGCATAGGTGCTGACCCCGATCGAAAGCCGGCGCGGAGCGCCGCCCGCGGCCGACATGACGTAAAGCTGCGGTCCCGGCTCCATCGCGAACACGATCTGGCTGCCGTCGGGCGACCAGCAGGGCGACGACTTCACGGCGTCGGAGCGCGTCTTGCGCGAGGGCGCGCGGCCCTGGGAGTTCGTGATGTACAAGTCGGGAGCTCCCTCGCCGGTCATGATCAGGGCGAGCTGACGGCCGTCGGGGCTGAAGCGCGCGCCGCTGTTGGTGCCTCGGAAGCTGATGAGAGTTTCGCGGGCGCCGGTGGTGACATTGGAAGCGAACACGTCGGGCGCGTTGGATCGGAAGTAGCTCGTGTAGACGACCCGTCCACCGTCAGGCGCCCACCGGGGAGTGAGCACGTGCGCGCCGTCGCGGGTGAGCTGCTTCGCCTCGCCGAGGAAAAGATCCGAGGTGTAGAGCTCGCTCCGCCCGCTGCGGCGGGAAACGAAGGCGAGGCGGGCGGTGAAGAACCCGCGCAGGCCGAGCCCGTTGGTCTTTTCCACCGCCACGTCGGCGGCCTTCAGCAGCGCCTGGCGCGTCGAGGAGCCGGCGACGACCTGTGAATGCACCGCCGCGCCGGAAGCGCGCGCGATATCGACCTTCACCTGGTTCGCGCCCGCCGGGGAAAAGCGCAGCTCGAACGCGTGGCCCGAAGGCACCACACGGTAGCGGCCGTGGGTGTTGAAGGCCGCCTGGGCCAACCCCTGCAGCTCGGGGGTCGCTCCCGTGATGCGCACCGCGATCGCCGCGTTGTTCACGTCGACCCTCACCTCGCCGATATTGCGGGCACCCTGGGCCTGCAGGGAAGGCGCGAGGAGTGCGACGAGGACGAGAGGCAGGAGCGGACGGAGGAGATTTCGCATGGAGAAAGTGGCGCGTGTGGCGGAACGGGCCTTTCTATTTGCGCCGCACCACGGCATAACAACCCTTAATTCCTTCCGCCCAAATTGTGACCTCCGAACAGATCAAGGAACTCCTCAAGCAGGTGAAGTATCCGGGCTTCAGCCGCGACATCGTGTCGTTCGGCTTGGTCCGCTCCGCGGGATTCCTCGACGGGACCGTAAAGGTCGCGCTGAACCTCACCACGACCGACACCAAGGCCCCGCTGCAGATCAAGGCCGACGTGGAACGCGTGCTGCGCGGGCAACCCGGCGTGAAAGACATCCTCGTCGAGATCGCCGTCTCCGCGGCGCGCCCGGCGGCCGCTCCGGCCGCGCCCACCGGAGGTAACCTGGGCGGCAACAGCGGCGCACCGAAGGGCATCAAACACTCGGTCGCGATCGCCTCGGGCAAGGGAGGCGTAGGCAAAAGCACATTCGCCGTGAATCTTGCGTGCGCCGCGGCTCAGTTGCTGGCGGCGCGCGGCCGCGCGGGACGCGTCGGCCTGATGGATTGCGACATCTACGGCCCGAGCGTGCCGCTGATGATGGGATTGAGCGGCCGGCCCGAAGTGGAGGGCGATGGTGCCGAGGCGATGCTGATCCCGATGGAAGCCCACGGGGTGAAGGTCATGAGCATGGGTTTTCTGGTCGACGACAACACGCCGGTCATCTGGCGCGGGCCGATGATCATGAAGACGGTGCAGCAGTTCGTGCAGAACGTGAAGTGGGGCGAACTCGACCTCCTCCTCATCGACCTGCCGCCGGGCACGGGGGACGCCCAGCTTTCCCTCGTGCAAACCCTGCCCCTCGACGGCGCGGTGCTTGTCACGACTCCGCAGGCGGCCGCCACCAACGTGGCGCGCAAGGGAGGCCTGATGTTCCAGAAGGTGAATGTCCCCCTGCTCGGCGTGGCGGAAAACATGAGCCACTTCACCGATCCCGCCGGAAACCGGCACGCGCTGTTCGGGACCGGGGGCGGTCTGGTCACCGCGGAAAAGCTGGGCACTCAACTCCTTGGCCAGGTTCCGTTGATACCGGAGATCCGCTCCGGCGGCGACCGCGGCACCCCGGTCGTGGTCGAGCATCCCTCAAGCGAGGCGGGCAGCGTCTTCCGCGAGATCGCGGATACGCTCCTGAAGCAGCTCGCAAACCGCAAAGTTCCGGCAAACTGAAGTCCGGCGCGGGAATTGACAGTCGGGGAATCGTGCTCCTCCTTTCCCCCGCAGCATGTCTCAACGCGCTCCAGAGCCGCCGACGTCACGAGAGTTCGTGAAGCAGTCGAGCCTCTACCAGGAATTCCTGGCGGAGCGGGAGGAAATCCTGAGGCACAAATGGCTGGAATCAGAGCGCCTCGGTTACGACATCGGCTTCGAGCGCGCGCTGTTGGATTGGATCCGCAAGCACCGGGAAGGTTGGCGGGCGGCGCGGAGGCAGCAGAATCCGATTTCTTCCGGACAATCTGCCTCCCCCTTTACGTCGGCGGACAACAGCACCACCGGTTCGGCGGCCTGAGTCGGCCCAAAGTTATCTGTCCGAGACCTTGTTGGGACGGGATAGAGCGCGCGCCTCAAGGCGCCGCGGACTTCCGTAAAGCAAACGAGCCGGGCGAAAAGCCCGGCTCGTTCATAAGATCTTGGAAATAAGGACGATGCTTACTTGATCTCCTTGTGGAGAGTGTGGCGCTTCAGGTGCGGGTTGTACTTCTTCTTCTCGATGCGCTCGGTGACC
>JBEGJD010000570.1:0-3294 GCA_041184765.1 Verrucomicrobiota bacterium
CATCCCCACCGAGCATCTCGTAAAACTGGTCGATCCGGAATTCTTCCGAAAACTGGAGGACCAGGATTTCATGCGCATCAGCACCTGGCTGGCGCAAAAATCTTACGACGAAGGCGGCTGCCCCATCGGCGGCGTCATCATCGACAATCAAACCCGGCAAATCATCGGCAAAGGACACAACACCCTGGGCCAGGAAAACGATTCCACCACGCACGGAGAAACCGCCGCGCTGCGGGATGCGGGGCGCGTCGCCCGCCTTCACGGCCAGGGGCCGGTCGATTTCCGGGCAATGACGATGTTCACCACATTGACGCCGTGCGCGGTCTGTTGCGCCCAGATCTGCCATCGCTGCCATTTCGAAACGGTGGTGATCGGCGACATCACGAACGCCCCCAGCACGGAGCCGGTATTGCGCGCCGGCGGGATCAAAAACGTGAAGATCCTCGAGGACGCCAAGGCCGTCGCGTTATACCGGGAATATGCCCGATTGCGCCCGGACCTGCACTTCATTGACTGGGGCGGCCGCCAAAAACTGGATGAAGCAATCCGCCAAGGTCGGGCGCCGGGGAGTCATTCCGGTTCGGCGGAGCGCTCGCCCCGCTGAAAGGAGACAACCAGCACCGGAAGATTTCCCGCCGCCGTACTATTTGATTTATGAGCATCATCTCCCATGGACACAAAACCTCATCCGGCCGCGCCGGCGCGGATCCGGAGGTCGCTCGGTTGCGCGCGGCATTGGCGGAGTTCCAGCTCGGGCGCTTTCTGCTGGAAAACCTGGGGCTCAACGGGCGTTGGACTTCATATGTGTTGCTGCACCCGGACCGGGGGGCACACACCGGGATCAGCAGCGACGGGTCCCCGCTCACGGACTTGGAGTCCTGGTTGTTGAACCGGTGTCCGATCCTGCTGGCGACGCAGGAGCGGTTCCGGATTTTTCGGGCGTTGACCCAACCCCTCCTGCGCACCGGCATGCAGCTCGCCTCGCTGCCCTGCGGATGGATGGACGACTTATTGACCCTGGATTACTCGAAAACACCGGGGGTGACGCTGACCGGCATCGATCTCGATCCGGAAACGCTCCGGGAGGCGGAAGCAAACTACCGGCGCCTGCGTCCGCCGGTGCAAGCCGCCTTCGAACAGCGGGATGCCTGGCAACTGGAGGCCTCGGGGCGCTGGGACTTATTGACCAGCAATGGGCTGAACATTTATGTCGAGAACGACGACCGCTGCACCGAGTTTTATCGCAACGTGGCGCGGGCATTGAAACCGGCGGGGATCTTCGTCTGCAGTTTCATCACGCCGCCGGAGCAGTGGCGGCCGAAGGTGGCCGGCGATCTGGAGCACCAGCGATTCCTGTTCACCCAGGCGGTGCCGGTGAAATGGAGCTGCGTCCGGGACGAGGCGAAAACGCGCGAGCAGCTCAGCGCCGCCGGCTTGGAAGTGCTTTCGGTGACCTACGACTCGCAGCGGATGTTCCCCGCAGTGGTGGCGAAACAAATCCGGAAGCGATGAGCCTTTGTTTCAAGGCAGGCGTGGTTGCCCAGTGGTTGGGACGGGTTTGGAAGAAAACTTGACGATGGATCGCTGTGCCATGAGCGTTGGGAACTTTTGACAAACTTATGAACTTGTTCGGACAAATCATGAATTCGGTCCTGGTGTCGTGTGGGATGCTGGGGCTCGGCACTTTGGCGAAGGGCGACACCCCGGCGGGGCAGCCGGTGAAGGCCGCCTTCATTTATGTAAGCCCGGTGACGGATGCCGGGTGGACGCGTTCCCATGACGATGGCCGCAAGGCCATGGCGCAACTGCCGTATGTCGAAACCACCTTCCGCGCCTCTGTCCCGGAGACTTCCGACGTGGAGAGCGTCCTGAACGACCTTGTCCGCCAGGGCTGCAACGTGATCTTCACGACCAGCTACGGTTTCAGGGATGCCACGCTCCGCGCGGCGAAGCGGAATCCCGACGCGATTTTCCTGCATTGCTCGGGCTCCCAGACCTCCAAAAACGCCGGGACCTATTTCGGACACATGTATCAGCCGCGCTATGTATCCGGGATCGTGGCGGGGCGGATGACGAAGTCCAACCGGCTGGGTTTTGTGGCCGCTTACCCGATTCCCGAGGTGATCCGCGGCATCAACGCCTTCACGCTGGGGGTGCGCGCCGTGAATCCCCAGGCCAAGGTCCACGTGGTCTGGACCCAAACCTGGTTCGACCCCGTCCAGGAGCGCGCGGCGGCGGAGAAGTTGCTCGATTTGGGAGCTGACGTGATTGCACAGCATCAGGACAGCACTGGTCCGCAGCAGGCAGCCGAGGCGCGGGGCCGATACAGCATCGGCTACAACATGGACATGTCCGCCCATGCGCCCAAGGCGCACCTGACGGCGGCTGTCTGGAACTGGGGCATCTACTACCGTCAGGTGGCGGAGCAGGTGCACCGGGGCACGTGGAAGCCGGAGCAATACTGGGGCACGATGGCGACCGGCATCGTCGGGCTATCCCTCTACGGCCCGATGGTTCCCCAGAGGGTGAGGGACGAGGCTGACGCCGCGAAGGCGAAGATTTTATCCGGCGCCTGGGATGTGTTTCACGGCCCGATCCTGGACCAAGGTGGCCAGGTGCGGGTCGCGGAGGGCGCGAAGATGTCCGACGCCGAGTTGCTGGCGATGAACTGGTTCGTCGACGGCGTCGTGGGCGGGGGGACCTCCCCGTAGGTCTTTCGCGTCCCCCGGCAGACTGCGGCCGGCATCTCCCCCAACCACGCGAAAAGGGAATCATGAACCGCGGAGCGTCAAAAAGCGATCCCCCATCCGTTCAAAGTCACCTTCGGAGCAGCGGCGGCGCGCTGCGTCCCGCAGCTGGCGTCCCCGCGCTGCCGTCAAAAAGCGGCCTGAGGTATGATCGCACGGCAAACAAATCATAATTCGTCAAGAAGGGCTGTCATTCCTAGCTTGCGAGGAATCCAAACTTCCTTCTGGCGATTCCAGAGATTCCTCACTCCGTTCGGAATGACAGGAATTTGAATGATGCGTCAACTTTGGGAATGATTGAAAACAGCCTTCGTTTCAGGCATTCCTTTGCCCCATGGCAGCGCCCAGTGTTCTGGAGCTTGCCGGTCGAATCGACAACGCCACGGCAGCGGATGTTCCCCGCAGTGGTGGCGAAAAAGACCGGGTGATGCGGCGTTCCGGCTTGATTGATCCAAAAAGTCGCGCCCGGTCAAGCCAAGTCAGCCACCGACTAAATCGCGAGTGATGCTGCTCAGGTTGGCGCAACCCGCCAACGCCAATGCAAGAT
>JBEGJD010000571.1:0-8204 GCA_041184765.1 Verrucomicrobiota bacterium
ACCACGCGTTCGTCCGCGGGCGCGACCCTCGACTACAAGCTCACCTCCAACAGCCGCCTCGCCTTCTCATTCCAGTACGCGTTCTTCGACGCCTACTTCAACAACCGCTCCCTCGGGTTTAACACCAACCGCGTCTACCCGGGTGACTTCAGCCCCACGCTCACCAACGGCGCCGCCGGCTTCGGAACCATCACCATCAGCAACGGCGCGCGCCAGAAGGCCGGCACGACCTACATGCCGTCGCTGCGCTGGTTCCACGAGGGCCGCATCTGGAAGATCGACGCCGGCCTCGGCCACTCGCAGGCCAGCAACCACTACCGCGATATCGACAAGGGTTTCTTCAACGGCGTCTCCACCCAGCGCTCCAACGTCACGGTCGCCTTCGCCGACATCTTCTATCTGCGGCCGCGCGTCATCCGCGTCACCGACGGTACCACCGGCGAGCCCGTCAACCCTTACTCGCTCAACACCTACGCACTCACCTCCGCCACGAGCGATTGGTGGGAGTCACTCGACATCCAGCGGAGCGCCTTCGGCAACATCCGCCGCGACCTGCTGATCCGGGACATTCCGCTCTCGCTCAAGACGGGCTTCCACGTGCGCAACTCCATCCGCGACATCCGCGGCGGAGTCACCACCTACAACCACGTCGGTCGCGATCGGGTGGCCAGCACCAACGCCAGCCTGCCCACGAGCGACGACGGCATCGGCTTCGCCCTCGACCCAATCTTCTCGCAGCGCATGGGGCCATGGGGCTTCCCGCAGATCCAGTATCCGAGCAACTTCACGGTCTGGGAGTACTACAAATCAAACCCCGCGCACTTCACGATCGATGACAACGCCACCTACCGGAACGGCGTCGGCCGGTCCAAGTTCGCCGAGGAGGTAATCTCCGCCGCCTACTTCCGCTTCGACGCCGCGCTCTTCCGGCGGCTGAAAATCGTCGGCGGCATCCGCGGCGAGCAGACGAACATCCGCGCGCAGGGCGCCCTCACGGATCCCACCGGCAACTACCAGCGCGACGCCCAGGGCGAGGTCATCCCGCGCCGCGACGCCGCCGGCAACATTCTCTACACCGGAACCGGCGCCAACCGCACGCCCTTGCCCGCGCTCATCGAGCAGACGACGATCCCCAACCCTTCCGGAACCGGCACGATCTCCAACGCGTTGGCCGTCTCGCGGCTCACCTACCTCGACCGCCGCCAGCGCGTGAACAAGGAGTACCTACGCTGGTTCCCCAACCTCAACGCGAGCTACGACCTCCGCGAGAACCTGATCCTCCGCGGTTCCCTCTACACCTCGATCGGCCGCCCCGGCTTCGACCAGTACGCGGGCGGCCTCACGCTCCCCGACACCGAGCTAGCCCCCAACACCGGCAGCAACCGCATCGCGGTGAACAACGCCGGCATCAAGCCCTGGACCGCCAACTCGATGATGCTCCGCCTCGAGTACTACACCCAGGGCGTCGGCCAGCTCTCCGTGAAGGCGTTCCGCCGTGATTTCAGCAACTTCTTCGCGAGCGTGACCTACCCCACGGCCGGAGAGGAGTTCCTCGCGCTGTACGACCTCGATCCCGAGACGTACGGCGAGTACCCGGTCGCCACCAATTACAACCTCCGCTCCCGCGTGCGCATGGAGGGGCTCGAGTTCGACTACAAGCAATCGCTCGGCCAGCTCGTCCCGTGGCTGCGCGGTGTGCAGGCCTTCGCCAACGTCTCCGCGCTGCGCACCACGGGTGAGTCCACGGCGAACTTCGCCGGCTTCACGCCGCGCACCTACAACTGGGGCCTCAGCTACTCCCGGCCGAAATACACCCTGCGCGCCAACTGGAATTACCGCGGCCGCGCCCGCCTCGGCCAGCTCACCGGCGCCAGCGTGGAGCCCGGCTCCTTCGACTGGCGCAGCAAGCGTCTCTACGTCGATCTCAGCGCGGAGTACATGTTCCACCGGCGCGTCGGCATCTTCGGCTCGATGCGCAACGTGCTCGACGCCACCGAGGACGTGGAGCGCTACGGCCCGAACACGCCGGCGCACGCCCAGTTCCGCCAGCGCGAAGACTTCGGCTCGCTCTGGACCGTGGGCCTCAAGGGTACGTTCTGATCCGAGGCGGCGGCGGGTCGGTTGCGCGCCACCGCCGGGGCCGCGCAACCGCGCCGCGGTGTTTGGCCACCGTGGTTTCCCGGGGCGCTTTCCATCGGTTCCACCGCGGATAACTCGGATTGTGCGAATCCCGAACCGCCGGCCTTCACGATCTTCCCGGCCTCACTGTTCAATTCCGCCGGATCGCTCCTTTCATTCGAGCACGCCGAACGCCGCCCCGTCCTATCCGCGCTATCCGTGAAATCCGCGGTCAAAAACGCGGGGGAATTCAGAAACGCTTTCAGCCGTCAGGTCCCCCGTAAAAGGTCCGCGGCGGGTTCGACCACCGAGCCGGACTGACTTCCCCTTGGGAATCGAGCGACCAAAACCTCGATCCGTTCGACCACAGATAACACAGATTCCACCGATCAAGCGCCGTCATCGCCGGCCTTCACGATCTTCCCGGCCTCACTGTTCAATTCAACCGATCGCTCCGGTCATTCGAGCACGCCAAACGCCGCCCCGTCCTATCCGCGCCATCCGTGAAATCCGCGGTCAAAAACGCGAAGCGATCCAGCAACGCCTTCCTCCTTCGCCAAGGCTTCCTCCTTCGCCAAGACTACGGAGGACAGGTCGGAGGACAGGTCGGACGCTACGGTTCCGGCATGGGCCGGGGTCGCCGGACCCCGGCTACAAACGAACCGCATTTATCCGCGTCAATTCGTCTATCCGTGGTTACTCACCTGCGGAGCGATTCGGGGACTTGATCCGACCTGAGGCTCGGGCCGTTGGGTCGGATTCCCTGAACTCGGATCCAGCCTCCGTGCCTTCAGTGTTCCACACTCCCCTTCCGGTCGCGGCTCCGCCGCGGCAGGCTCTTCGCGCGCGGTTGCGCCGACACCCGATCACGGTTTCGTCTCACGCACCGCCCGCATGCGCCACGTCCTTTTCGTCTGCTCCGGAAACTTCTACCGGTCCCGCTTCGCGGAGGCGGTGTTCAACTTCCACGCTTCCCGAATCGACGCGCCCTGCCGCGCCTTCTCACGCGGGCTCGCGACTCATCTCGTCGCCGGCGCCGGCGATCTTTCCCCTCACACCCGAGAGGGCCTCGGCGCCCGCGGGATCCCACTGCACCATACCGGCCCGGTACCCGTGTCCCTTTCCCGCGCCGATCTCGACCGCGCCCTTCGCGTGATCGCGCTCAAGGAGGCGGAGCACCGCCCGCTCATGCGGGAACAATTCCCCGATTGGGAGCAGCGCGTGCAGTACTGGACCATCCACGACATCGACGCCGCCGCGCCCGCCGACGCGCTGCCGTTGCTGGAACAACGTGTGATCACCCTGCTGCACGAGATCCGGACCGGCGGCTAACCTCTGTTGTTCCGCTGCGTCCGCCCCTCCAACGTCCGTGTCATCGCACCGCCGCCGCGTGAGAACCTCCGCCCTCGCCCTCCTGCTCCTGTCCGCGACCCTAGCCCGCGGCGTCACCCCGGTCGGCGAGACCCTTCCGTTCACCGAACGCGAGATCGCGCAGGGCTACCGCGACGGCTTCGTCATCGCCAAACCCAAGGCGGCCCACCGTGCCGCATCCGAAACCGCCGAGGCCCGGGAAGGCCTGCGCGTGCGCCGGCGCTGGGACCGTCTCGACGGCATGCGACTGCTCGAGCTGACACCGGGCGATAATCCCGTGCAGGCCGAGGCCCGCCTCCGCGCCACCGGGCGCTACGAGTTCGTGCAACGCGACACGATCCGCGCGGCCACCGCCAAACCCAACGATCCCGATTTCGCCGCGCGCCAATGGCCGCTCCGCAACGACGGCTCCAACAACGGCATCACCGGCGCCGACATCGGGGCGACGCGCGCCTGGGATGTGCGCACCGACGCCTCCGAGATCGTCGTCGCCGTGATTGATTCCGGTGTGAAGTACGACCACGCGGACCTCGCCGCCAACATGTGGACCAACCCGCGGGAGATACCGGGCAACGGTCGCGACGACGACGGCAATGGCTACGTCGACGATGTCTTCGGCATCAACGCCATCACCAACACGGGCAACCCGCTGGACGACCTCGGGCACGGCACGCACGTCGCCGGCATCATCGGTGCGGTGGGCAACAACGGCGCGGGCATCGCCGGCGTGGCCTGGAAGGTTCGCATCATGGCGCTCAAGTTCCTGCGCGGGGGCACCGGCACCAACGCGGGCCGCGGCGCCACGTCGGACGGCATCGAGTGCATCGATTACGCCATCCGCCACGGCGCGCACATCATCAACGGCAGCTACGGCGCCGCGGCGGGGCCCGTCACGCAATTCGACCCCGCCGAGCGTGAGGCGATCCTCCGCGCGCGCGCCGCGGGCATCATCTTCGTGGCCGCCGCCGGCAACGACGCCGCCAACATGGAGCTCCTCGCGCACTACCCCGCGAGCTACCGCCTGGAAAACGTGATCTCCGTCGCCAATTCCACCGCGCGGGACGACGCCTCCATCTCCTCCAATTTCGGCGCGGGCTCCGTGGAGCTCTTCGCGCCCGGCACCGACATCTGGTCGACCTGGTACACCACCGCGACGCCGTACGCCCTGCGCTCCGGCACCTCGATGGCCGCGCCGCACGTCGCCGGCGCGCTGGCCCTCGTGAAGGCACAGTTCCCGGGCGACACCTACCGCCAGGTCATCAACCGCGTCCTCAGCACGGTCGATCCGATCACCTCGTTCCGCGGCCGTGTGCAGACGGGCGGCCGGCTCAACCTCGACCGCGCCCTGCGCTCGACAGACAACCGTCCGTTCAACGACGACTTCGCGCAGCGCTCCCGTCTGGCCGGCAACAACTTCTCGGTGCGCAACGTGAGCACCGGCGCCACCGTTGAATCAGAGCCAGCCATCGCCGGTTTCAACGGCTCCGCCTCCCTCTGGTGGGAATGGACACCCACCCTCACCGCAACGGTGCGCATCTCCACCGCCGGCAGCGGTTTCGACACGCTACTGGGCGTCTTTTCCGGAAGCTCTCTCGAGAGCCTGACCCCAGTCGCCGCCAACGACGATGACGGAGGACAATCCACCTCGCGACTGGAGTTCACGGCGCAGGCGGGCACGTCGTACCAGATCGTGGTGGCTGGCAAGAACGGCGGCCAAGGTCTCGTGCTGCTCGACCTAGGCGCCATCGCTCCGAACGACACCCTCGCCGCCGCGCAGGTCCTCACGGGACGCTCCGCCGTTATCGAGTCCGCCAACGCGCAGGCGACACTCGAGCCCGGCGAGCCGCGCATCCTCGGCTTCACGGGCGGCAAATCGCTCTGGTACCGCTGGACCGCGCCGGCCGCGGGCCGTTTCCAGGTCGCCCTGCGCAGCGACGGCTTTGATCCGCTCCTGGCCGTCTACACCGGCTCCGCCCTCAACGCCCTCACCCTCGTCGGCGCCAGCGACAACGCCGACACCCAGACCGCCGGCACCACGCCATCAACCACCGCGCTCGTCACGATCGAGGCCCAGGCCGGCGTCACCTATCTGATCCAGACGGACGGCAAGGCCACAGGCACGATCCCGCCGACCAACGCCCCATTCACCCTCACTTTGAACGATTCACTCTGGCAAGGGCTCGCGGGCAGCAGCGTCACCTGCGCCCCCGTGGTCGGTCCGGACGGCGCCGTCTACGTCGGCAGCACCGACGGTGTTTTCCACGCGTTCAACGCCGACGGCTCGCGCCGCTGGCCGGCGATCAAGCTCGACGCGTCCCAGGACACCTCGGCGGCCGCGCTCGGTCCTGACGGCACCCTCTACATCGGGGCCGGAGCGACCGCTGCGGGCAGCGACGCGAAACTGTATGCCTTCGACAGCCGAACCGGCGCGAAGAAATGGGAGATCGTCGTCGGCACCGGCTGGAGCGCCAACAACGCCATCGCGATCGCGGAGGACGGAACCCTCTACCTGCACCACGAGGCGGCCACCGCATCCCAGTCGCGGCTGTACGCGTTCACCGATAATGGAAACGCCGCCGCCGTGAAGTGGTCCACGATCATTCCCGGCTCCTCCTACGCCTCCGCCGTGGTGGGACCCGACGGCACGATCTACCTCGGGTCCGACGACATCGCGACCCGTCATCGGTTTTACGCGATCAACCCCGCGAACGGGGCCGTGAAGTGGTCGCTGCCGACGGACAACGCGGTCTACACCACCGCCGCGATCGACGGTGCCGGCAACCTCTACTACGGCACCCTCTCCTCGGGGCGCCTCTACTCGGCGACGGCAACCGGCTCGGAACGCTGGGTCTACACCGGCGGCAGCATCGGCACCTCTTCCTCCCCCGCACTCAGTCCCGACGGCGCCACGGTTTATTTCGCGGGCTACGACGGAAAGCTGCACGCCGTGCGCACGGCCGACGGTGTCGCCCGCTGGGTGTTTGCGCTCGCCAAGGAGGTGCGCGCCTCCTCCCCGGCCGTCGACGCCAACGGCGTCGTTTACGTCGGGTGCTACGACGGCCTCCTCTACGCCGTGAATCCGGACGGCACGCTGAAGCGCACTTGGTCCACCGCCGCCATCGTGCGTTCCTCGCCCGCCATCAGCGGCTCCACGCTGTACGTCGGATCCAACGACGACGGCATCTACGCGTTCGACATCGGCGCGGGCGCCACCGGGCCCTGGCCGCAGTACCGCCACAACGCCCGCCGCACGGGTCGCGCGGTGAACGAGCCGTTCGCGATCACCACCCAGCCCCGTTCGCAGGCGGCGGTCCTGACGCAACCCCTGGCCCTCGGCGTCGCCGCCAGCGGCCGCGGGCCACTCTCGTATCAATGGTTCAAGGACGGCACCGCCGTCGCCGGCGCGACCTCGGCCTCGTTCGCGGTGCCAGTGGTCTCCGCGGCCACCGCCGGATCCTACGTCGTCCGCATCACCGGTCCCGAAGGCACGCTGGAATCCCAGGCCGCCGCCGTCACGGTCGAGCCATTGAATATCGGTCGCCTGGTGAACCTTTCGGTCCGCACCTCCGCGGGCACCGGCGTGCAGACGCTCACCGTCGGTTTCGCGGTCACCGGAGAAGGGACCAAACCGGTTCTGCTCCGCGCAATCGGCCCGACCCTCGCCGGCTTCGGCGTGACCGGTGCGCTCGCAGACCCCGCGCTCCAGCTTTTCTCGGGCGCCTCCGTGGTCGGCGAAAACGACAATTGGGGCGCGGCGGCTTCCGGCGTTCCGTCCGGTGGCCTGGCCCCGGTTTTCGCGGCGGCCGGCGCGTTTGGACTGTCGGCCGCCTCCGCCGACGCCGCACTGCTGCGTTCCGTCGCTGCGGGACCGTACACGATGCAGATCACCGGCTCCGGCGCGACGACCGGAATCGCGCTCGCGGAACTTTACGACACCGACCCCGCCGGCCGCGCGCGTCTGGTCAACGTCTCCGCCCGCGCCCAGGTGGGCACCGGGGCGGGTATCCTCATCGCCGGCTTCACGATCTCCGGCAACGTGCCGCGTCGCGTGCTGATCCGCGGTGTCGGTCCCGGCCTCGCGCCTTTCGGCGTGACCGGTACCCTCGTCAATCCCGCCCTCGCCATCTACCGCGGCACCTCCGTGGTCGCCGAGAACGACGATTGGGGCGGCGGCGAGGAACTCGCGGCGACGTTTCGCTCGGTCGGCGCGTTCACCCTGTCCTCCACCACCAGCCGCGACTCCGCGCTTTTGGTCACGTTGGCGCCCGGCTCCTACACCGCCCAACTCACCGGGGTGAACAACACCACCGGCGTCGCGCTGATCGAGGTCTACGAGGTGCCTTGAGCGCGCCCTCGCAACGCGGGCGAGAAAACTCTTCCCACCTCACGCGGCGGCCGGCACAAAAAGCGACGGTGGCCGCCCGATCGCCGACACATTCCCGGAATCCCCGAACCGCGTCCCCGCGGCCGGGCTCCGCCATTGCGGCCCGCGCCGCCGCCGCACCGATGCCCTGGAACCGCCGCCACCTCCTCACGCTCGAAGAGCTCTCCCGCGCCGAGATCGAACAGATCCACGCCACCGCCCGCGCCTTCAAGCGCACGCTTCAGCCCGGGGGCACCCGCGTGCCCGCCCTCGCCGGCCGCACCATCGTCAACCTCTTCCTCGAGCCCAGCACCCGCACCCGGCTCGCCTTCGACATGGCCGCCAAGCGGCT
>JBEGJD010000572.1:0-2756 GCA_041184765.1 Verrucomicrobiota bacterium
AAAGGCAGAGGCTTTCACTCGCCGCTCCCAGCGCGGACTCCGCACGCTACTTTTTCGAGTTCTTGCCTTGGCCTTCGTCACGAGGCGCCCAGTCGGCGGACTCCAGACGGGCGGTCTTCAGGTAGGCGTCGATGCGCGCGGTGATCTCGGGGTGCCGGGCGGCGACATTCTCCTTCTCGGCGATGTCGTTTTGCAGATCATAGAGGGCGACGGGCGCGGAGCGGGAGCGCTCGCGGATGCCTTTCCAACGTCCCTGGTAGAGGGCGGCTTGGCTGAAGCCGCGTTCGTGGAACTCCCAGTAGAGAAACTCGTGCGTCGGTTGTTTGGCCGCGCCGCGCAGGGTCGGCGCGAAGCTTACGGAATCCAGACCGGCGGGCGCCGCGGTGCCCGCCAGCTCGGCGGCGGTGGCAAACCAGTCGCCGAAGTACGCGACATGCCGGCTCACCGTGCCGGGTTTCACCGTGCCCGGCCACCAGGCGAGCGCGGGAACGCGGATACCGCCGTCGGTAAGGCTGCGCTTGATGCCATTCAGCGCGCCGGACGGCTCGAAGCGCGACAGGTCGTGGTTGCTCTCGTTGTGCGGGCCGTTGTCGCTCGTGAAGATCACGAGGGTGTTCTCGGCGAGACCGAGCTGACGGAGCTGGGCGAGCATACGGCCCACGTAGCTGTCCATCCGCGTGATCATCGCGGCCTGCCCCTTGTCCGGCTCGGGCCAGTCCTTGCCGGCGTAGGGTCCGAAGTCGGGCACGTGCGCGCCGTTCCTGAGCTCGCGGGTGCGCTCGTTGTTCGCGTGCGGGATCACCATGCTCCAATAGAGGAAGAACGGGCGATGCTGGTGGTTCGCGACGAACTTGAGGGCCTCGTCGGCGAAGAGATCATCGGCGAACACCACGGCCTCCGTCGCGTAGCCGGCGCCGGGAACCGGGCCGACCGGCGTGACCTGGTTGGGCAGCGCGATCCGCTCCTCGTTGCGCCAGAGAAACGCGGGGAAGTGGTTGTGGGCGTGCGTCTGGTTGAGGAAGCCGAAGAAATATCCAAACCCGTGGCGGCGCGGCAGGCCGGCTTCGGCGGCGCCGACATCACCGAGTCCCCATTTGCCGATCAGCGCCGTGGCGTAGCCGGCAGCCTTGAGGGTGCCGGCGACCGTCGCATCTCCATCACGAAGCGCCTGCGCCGCCGGGTTGGTGGTACCCGCGTTGCCGCGCACGCGCGTGCGGCCGTGGTGTCGGCCGGTCATGAGCACGCTGCGGGAAGGGGCGCAGACGGTCGCCCCGGCGTAGAATTGCGTGAACTTGAGGCCCTCACTCGCCATCCGGTCGAGGTGTGGCGTGGCGGTGACCTTCTGGCCGTAGCAGCCGAGGTCCCCGTAGCCGAGATCGTCGGCCATGATCCAGATCAGGTTCGGCTGGCGCGCCGGGGCCGCGAGGGTGGTGAGCGGGACCAGCAGAGAGAGAAAAATCAGCAGGCGGCGGGGTGTCATGGTGTCGGAAATCATTCGGACTTTACCTTCTTCTTACCCTTCGCCGGAGCGGCGTCGGTTGAGGGCGGGGTGTATTGCGGGTTGCGTTCAGATGGAACCAAGGCGCCGGTGTCCTTCATCCACGCGAGGAGGCGGTCGAGCATTTCGTCGCGCTTGGCCGGATTGCTGCGCGCGAGGTCGTTGCGCTCACCGAGATCGGTGTTGAGGTCGTAGAGTTCGACGGCCCGGTTGGTGTCGATCCGCGCGCGGCCGCCGTCGAGCTGCCATTCTTCGTGGAAGAGGTGCAGTTTCCACCCGCCCTCGTTCATGACGGTGACCGGTCGGCTGCGGAAGCCGTCGCGCACGTCGATGTCGCGGCCGCGGATGACCGGCTGGTTCAAGTAACCGGGAAAGTGCCAGAAGATCGCGCGCCGTTTAAGTGCTCCGTCGCCGCGGAAGAGCGGGAGCAAGGACTCGCCGTCGAGCACCTTGCCGGCGGGCACCGTCGCGCCCGCGGCCGCGAGGAAAGTCGGATAGAGGTCGAGATTGATGACGGGCGTGTCGCTACGGCTGCCGGGCCGGATTACGCCGGGCCAGCGGGCGATGAACGGCTCGCGGATGCCGCCCTCGTAGTAGCCGCCCTTGTTGCCGCGGAGCGGTTCCTGCGACGAGGCCTGGGTGCCGCCGTTGTCACTGGTGAAGACGACGAGCGTGTCGCGCTCGAGCCCCAGCTCGGCGAGGTTCGCGAGCAGGATGCCGATGCCGGTGTCGAGGTCGTTCAGGCAGGCGGCGTAAAGGGCGTTGCTGTGCTGCACGCCCGGTTTCTTGCGTTTGAACTTCTCCAGTGTCTCCGGCTTCGCCTCAAGGGCGGTGTGGATGGCGTAGTGGGGCAGGTAGACGAAGAACGGCCGGTCGCGGTTCTTTTCGATGAACGCGCAGGCACCCTTGGTCAGGGAGAAGATACCCTTGGGGTTGGCGGCGTCCTTCGCCTCGGCGTCACCCCACGTGTGGTGCGATTGATCAACGGTGTCGAAGCCCTGCTCGCCCGGCTCCGCACCCTCGGGTCCATCGAGGTGCCATTTGCCGAAGATGCCGGTGGCGTAGCCGGCGGCCTTGAGGGCGTCGGCCAGGGTGACGTTGTCCTTGGTGAGTCCGCTGCGGTTGGGGATGGGCACCAGCCGCTGGAACTCCTTCGGACCACGGTCCGTGCTTTGCACCGCGTACACGTGGTGTCGCGGGGTGTAGTTGCCCGAGAGCAGGCACGCGCGGCTCGGGGCGCAATTGCCGGCGCCGGCGT
>JBEGJD010000573.1:0-3288 GCA_041184765.1 Verrucomicrobiota bacterium
GCACCGCGGTCTACGACCGCTGCTTATCGCACTGCTATTCGCTCCGTCGTTCCTGCTCGCGCAGGCTACGGGCATCATCACCGGCCAGGTGAGCAACCAGGCCACCAAGGCCTACCTCGAGGGCGCAGCCGTGGAACTTGAGGGCACGCCGCGCAGCACCACCACCGACCGCGAAGGCCGGTTCGAGTTCCGCGACGTCGCTCCCGGCACCGCCACCCTCGTGGTTCGCTTCGCCGGCCTTGATACCGGCCGCACCACCGTCACGGCCGTCGCGGGTCGCCGCGTCGTGCAGGACGTGGAGCTGACTTCCGGCATCTACCGCATGGACAAGTTCACCGTCGCCGGTGAGCGCGAGGGCACGGCCAAGGCCGAGACACTCCAGCGCCTCGCGCCGAACGTGAAGAACGTGGTCTCCTCCGACACCTTCGGGAACATCGCCGACGGCAACATCGGCGATATGCTCCAGCACGTGGTCGGAATCACCGCCGACTACAACGGCCCCGACGTGCGCCAGATCAGCATCCGCGGCGTGGGCTCGGCGCTGAGTTCGGTGACGATGGACGGCGCGCAGGTCGCGAGCGCGCAATCGGCGGGTACGGGCCGCCAGTTCGAGTTCGAGACGGCGTCGCTCGGCAACATCGAGTCGATCGAGGTCACCAAGGCGCCGACACCGGACATGGACGGCGCGTCGATCGGCGGCAGCGTGAACCTCGTCACCAAGAGCCCCTTCGACAGCAAGGCGGGCCGGGTCTTCACCTACACGCTGGGTCTTGCCGCGCAGCCGACCTACGCCGGCCCCGTGGAGGCGAAATGGAAGCAGCCGATCCGCGGCTTCGGTCCGTCGATGAACTTCAATTACTCGGACGTCTTCGGCGAGAAGCGCAACTGGGGCGTGTCGCTCACCGGCACCATCCACAGCCAGCCGGCCGGCGGCGCGCTGATCGCGAGCAGCTACGAGCGCCGTAATGAACCGGGCCCCGCGTTCGCCAACAGCATCAGCCGCTACATCGTCAACGGCTCGACCCGCTCCCGCATCGCGACCGGCGCCAAGATCATGTACAAGTGGAGCGAGGAGACGACGCTCTCGCTGAACAACGTCATCAATTTCTTCCACGAGAACAACGACACCCGTTTCCACACCCTGAACTCCGCGGTGGGCACCGGCGCCAACCTGCCGAGCCTGCTCGCCACGGTGGACGCCGCCGGCAAACGCACCGGAGGCGGCTTCGTGAAGCCCGGCTACACCGAGACCTTCACCCAGATCTTCGCCAGCCCCGTGGAGCCTGCCACCCCCGGACCCGGCGCGCGCGACACCGCCTACTACACCTCGCGTTGGACCAACCAGGGCGGCACCGCGAACCTCAACGTAGCCTCGAACGACAAGTCGGGCCGCACCTACGTCTTCTCGCCGAGCGTCCGCCACCGTTTCCCCGGGCTGCAGATCGACTACAGCCTGTCCTACTCCGACTCGGCCACGTACTACGACGTGATCCACGACAACGACAAGTACTCGGCCCGCCCGACCGGCACCGTGTTCCTCGAAATCCCGAACCTTGGTTTCGTGATCGACCGCAGCCAGGACGCGAAAGTGCCGACCGTTCGCCAGACCGAGGGACCCGACTGGCAGAACTTCGCCAACTACAGCCGCCTCCGCCTCGACCAGACCGACCAGCGCGGCTACGACAAGGTTTACTCCGCCAAGTTCGACCTGCGGAAGGAAGTCGGTTACCGCATCCCGTTCTACTACAAGACCGGCTTCACCGCACAGCGGCAGACGCGCCACCTTTGGAACAACCCGCGCCGCTACTTCTACACCGGACCCGATGGCATCCTGAACACGGCCGACGACAGCCAAGGCATCGCGATCTTCAACGCGTTCCCCAAGGACTACACGTGGGACGAGAAGGAGTACTACCTCAACCGCGGCGGCGTTCCCCCGTGGGTCGACCCGTACAAGGTCGCCGCCCACCGCCGGAGCAACCCCGGCCTCTGGAAGGAAGACGTCGAACTGAACTCCCGCCAGCGCCTCACGTCAGACCAGGAGATCCAGGAGGACATCCGCGCGGCTTACTTCCTCGTGAACGGCCGCCTCACCCGTCAGCTCTCCCTGCTCACGGGCGTGCGGGTGGAGGACACCAAAGTCCAGGGCGAAGGTCCGCTCAACTACACTTCACCGCAGGAACTGGCGCGCCGCGCGGCTTGGGTCGGGCCGATCACCGATTCCGAACAGATCCGCCGCAACACCGTGCAGTACAGCGGCCGTTCCACCAACCGCGGCTCGTACCGTTTCTTCCTGCCCGGTGTGCACCTGAAGTACCAGACCACGGCCGGCTGGGTGAACCGGCTCAGCTGGTCAACCGGCGTCGGCCGCCCGCCGTTCGGCAACATCATCCCGAACACGACGGTCAATGACTCGGCGCAGTCGATCACGGTGACCAACCCCAACCTCAAGCCGCAGTACGCGCGCAACGTGGACTTCAGCTCCGAGTACTACTTCACGCCGCAGGGCATGATCTCGTTCGGCGCCTTCCACAAAAAGATCAGCGACTACATCCAGAGCGACAGCAGCCAGTTCGTCGCCACGGGCCAGAACAACGGCTATGACGGCCAGTACGCGGGCTACCGCATCAACACGTCCGTCAACAGCGGCTGGGCGCAGATCCGCGGCATGGAATTCAACTACCAGCAGCAGCTCAGCTTCCTGCCCGGCTGGGCCAAGGGCCTCGGCGTGTACGGCAACGTCACCAAGCTCTGGACCAAGGGTAACAACTCGGCGTTCGTCACGGGACCCGGCAGCAGCGCCGGCGGCACCCTCGCCGGCTTCCTCGACGTCACCGGCAACCTCGGCCTCAGCTTCCGCGGCTACGGCTTCGACCTGCGCCTGCAGGCCGTCTATCGCGGCGAGTACCTGATCTCGAATTCGACGACGCCCGCGCTCGTCACCTGGCAGATGCCGAAGACCTCGTGGACGTGGAAGTCGCGCTACGCCTTCACCCGCACGGTCAGCGGCTTCGTCGACGTGGAGAACTTCACCTCCACGCTGCTCGACAACCGCTACGCCGCCTACAAGGACCGCCCGAGCTACTGGCGCACCTTCCACAGCAAGGTGGTGTTCGGCGTGACCGGCCGCCTCTGATCGCCGCGGTCAGCCCACCGCGACCCCTTCCCCACCCGCCCCCGCAACGGGGCGGGTGTTTTTTTGCCCGCGGAAGGAAGGGAAGACCGGGAAGACGTTGGAGACTGGGTAGACGGAAAGAGGCATCTTTCTCTCCCGCCAATTCCATACTC
>JBEGJD010000574.1:0-3021 GCA_041184765.1 Verrucomicrobiota bacterium
GAATCCTCGTCGTAGCCGAAGAGCGGGGACACTTCGACGTCGATGCCGGGATGTCCCGCCTCGTCAGTGCGTACCGCGCCGACCGCACCCAGCCAGCGGCCGTATTGCCGCAATTGATCGCGCCGGCACGTCTCCGGCGAATCCGCACCCTCGGCGTTCTTGACCGGGGAGAAATCGTCCGCCCGCAGCGTCTCGATCACCACCGGCTTCCGCGCGAAAGGCAGCGCGTCGAAGACAAAAAGTTCGAACTTAACGCCGTTGGGCTTCTCCGGCTTCACCGGACTCCCCGCCGCATCCACCGTCGGGATTTTCTTGTCGGCGCGGTGGAACGGTAACGTGGCGCCGCCGCCCGGCTCCGCCATTCGTCGCACGAACGCCCGGTCAAGAGTGTGAATAGCGATGCTACCCGCCCGGTACCGTAGTTCTCCATCCGGACCCTTCTCCTGCTGTACTGCGGCCGGAAGGTCGGAATACTCGATCACCACGGTACGGCCGCGCTGCGCGCAGAAATGCCCGACCTTCTCACCGGCGTGCGCCTTGGTGACCATCTTGCTCGACATCTCCGAGCCGCCAAGGACGTGCCAGCCGATGAACGCCGGGTCGACGCAACGCACCAGCGGATTGTCGACCTGGAAGTAACTCAGGATGTCCACCCCCTCGCGCTCCATCACGTCGAGCGCACCGCTCCGCGCCAAGGCGCGCAGCGACCCACCGTGGCCGTCCGGCGACAACGCGATCGCCCCCCGCCCCTCGAGCAGAATGCGTCCCTCGAAATCGACCGCGGGCATCCGCCCTTGCCGGAAGAAGTGCACCCGGTGCCGATCGAGCCCGAACCAGCGGTGCTCCGCGAAAAACGCCTCGGTCGCCGCATGGTTGGCGTGGCTCGTCATCACGAACCAGTGCAACGGCCGCCCGAACCTCGTGCCCGCCGCCCGGATCTTCTCGGCGAAGACCTGGAACAACGACTTTCGCCGGAGCGGCGTGACGGGGAAAGTTCCCTTGGGCCCGTCGTAGCCGAGTCGCGTCCCCTGCCCGCCGGCCACCGTGAAGGCTGCCACCCGGCCTGCCCGCAGCGCTTCTTCGCCGGCCGCCTTGGCCTGGTGCCAGGCCGCGCGGTTGCCTCCGTTGGCGGGATGCCGCTCGTAAGGCGCCGGCGTCAGGCCTTCGAGATCCACTCCCGCGGCCGCGCCCGGTCGGAGCAGCGTGCGGGTCAGCCGCTCCACTTCCGCGAGGTCGATCTCCGCCGCCTCCGCGAGGAGGTTAGCGCGCTCAGGCTCGGTCAGTTTCGCCCAATGCGCGAACACCTGCCCTTGGCCGGCGCGGGTGAATTTCTCCAGGAGCGGATGCTGGGACATGATGTAAGGATTACCGGCCGTGCCTGGTCTGCAAACCCGCACGCGGCACCAGTCAGGGATTGTTGTCGAAACGAAAGATGACCTCGCCCGGCTTGCCGTAGCCCAAGCGCTCTCGGATCACCTTCTCCGCCATCGCCGGATCGCTGCGCAGCCGCTGCAAAAAGCGGTCTTGGTCAGCGAGGCGTGCCTTGGCGGCGTCCAACTCCCGTTGGAGCACCGCCTGCCGGTCCCGCAACGCCGCCAACTCGGCGCGCGCTTCGAGGAACAGCATGCCTCCGCCGGCGCCGAACAGCGCCAGCAGCACGGCATAAACGACAACCATGACCCGGCGGGAACTCACGCGATGGCGCAGATGAACGAGGCGCCCGCAGGCGAGTAAAGGACAAATCCGCCGCGGCAAAACTCCGCGCGTCGTGACGGTGTTTTAGCGTGCGTTCACCGAAACCGCCGACCACGGTTTCCCCGCCGATCATGTATCAGGGTTTTTTCGGGCTCCGGGAGATGCCGTTCAACATCACGCCCGACCCGCGCTTCCTCTATCTCAGCCCGACCCACCAGGAGGCGCTGCGGCACCTGCGCTACGGTATCGCCGAGAAGAAGGGCTTCATTGTTCTGGTCGGTGAGGTCGGCTGCGGGAAGACGACCCTTTGCCGGCAATTCCTCAACGAGCTCGATCCGGCCCGCTTCGACACCGCGCTCATTCTCAACCCGCGCGTCACCGAGACGCAGATGCTGAAGGCGATCCTTACCGAGCTCGGCGAGCAGAGTCTCGCCCGCAACCAGGCCGACTTGGTTGCCCAGATTAACCGCGTGCTGCTGGAGCGCATCGGGCGCGGACGCGATATCGTGCTGATCATCGATGAGGCCCAGAACCTAAAGGTCGAGGTACTCGAGCAGGTGCGGCTCCTCTCCAATCTCGAGACGGACAGCCAAAAACTCCTGCAGATCGTGCTCATGGGACAACCCGAGTTGAAGGAGATCCTGGCCCGGCAGGAACTTCGCCAGCTGCGGCAACGAATTCTCGTCCATTGCGAGCTGCAGCCGCTGTCCGAGACCGACACCTCCCACTACATCCAACACCGGCTGACGCTCGCCGGCGCAAACGGCCGGCCAACCTTCACGCGCTGGGCGCTCCGTTCCATCCACCGCCAGAGTGGCGGCGTGCCGCGGGTGGTGAACACGCTCTGCGACCGGGCCCTGCTCTCCGCGTTTGTGCGCGAATCAACCGAGGTCTCCTTTTGGGACGTGCGCCGCGCGCTTCGCGATCTCGCCAATCTCGCCCCCTGACCGCAGCCGCGCCATGAGCCTCATCAACGAAGCACTGAAGAAAGCGGAGCAGGCCCGCGCCGGCGGACTTTCCGAGACTCCCGCTCCGCCGCTCGCGCCGGTGATCGCCAAACGAGGCCGTGCGATCGGCACGCGCACGCTGGTCGTGCTGGGACTGCTTCTCGCGGTACTCGTCGTAGGAGGTGTCGCCTTACTACTCCTGCCCTCCGGCTCGGCCCCTGCTCCCGGAGGGGAGAACGTCGCCAAAACCAAGACGCCCGCCGAAACGAAATCGGCGACGGTAGAGCGGTCCGCGATTACGCAAACAACCGCTCCCGCGCCCGCCTCAAAGCCCGCGCCTTCGGCGAAGGCCGCGACGCCTTCCTCCGCTCCGACAGCC
>JBEGJD010000575.1:0-10941 GCA_041184765.1 Verrucomicrobiota bacterium
GCGATTCCTTCGGCGTCAACGCGCGCGACTTTCGTGGCCGCGCCGGTCTTGCTCCCCGAGGTCTTGCCCTTCTGCGCGCGGTCGAACTCTTCCTTGCTCATCCGCTTCTTTTCCTCGGCGACGCGCTTCGCCTCGGCTTCGCGCTCCTTGCGGATCTGCTGCTTCGCCTTCGCGTCCCCGCGGACGATCGCATAATCGATCTTCTTCTTGAAGTTCGGCGGAGCGTCGTCGGCCTTGACCGCATTCTTCGTGACGGGCGTCTTCGGCGCGGGCGGAGCCACCGGTTCAGGAACGGGCGCGGGGGCGGGCGTGACCGGCTCCGGCGGCGCCGCGCGTTCGATCACCGGCTCGGACACGGGGACCGGCCGGGGGGCGGGAGCCGCCGGCACGGGCACGCTGATCCCACCCGGCACCCCGAGGGCGGGCGCCTCGCGCGCTGAAAAATTATCCCCCTCCCCCGCCACGAGCTCGATCACCTTGCCGACATCCTGCTCTCGCGTCGCGCTCCAGCCGGCCAGCAGCGCGAGCGCGACGATCGCGGCGTGCAGCGACGAGGAAAGCACGAAGGCCCGGAACGAGGTGGGACTGACGGTGTCGGCGCTCATTCTCCTTCGGTTCCGCGATCCGAGCTTACTCGGTCTTGAAATCGAATTTCACGCGCGTGAGTCCGGCACGCTGCACCTCGTTGATGAGGTCGGCGACCTTCTGGTACGGGACCGTCGCGTCCCCGCGAATCCGGATCACCGGCGGCTTCGCCTCGCCGGCGAGCGATCCCAAGCGGCTGCGGAGTTGCGCGAGCGTGAGCGAGTTGGCCGGTGAATCCACGTAGTAACCGCGGGCGTCGACCCCGACCGCGATGTGCTTCTCATCGGGCTGGTTCTTCGGCTGCGCGGACTTCGCGACCGAGGGAAGGTTAACACCCACCGCCTGCTCCTGCTGCATCAGCGGCGTCGCCACCATGAAGATGACGAGCAGCATGAACCCGAGGTCGATCAGGTTGGTGACGTTGAGGTCCGCGATCGGATGCGATCCACGGTAGCGCCGGAAGTTGCGGGCCATGGCGGGCGGCTCAGTGCATCTCCAGCTCGATGCGGTCGGCGAGCGCGCTCGCGTAGTTCTCGAGCTCGGTGATCATCCGGCGCGTGTGGCCGAGGAGCAGGTTGTAGCCAAAGACCGAAGGAATCGCGACCACCAGACCGGCGATGGTGGCGAGCATCGCGCCGGAGACACCGGGCGCGAGCTGCTGGATGCCCGCGGTCTGCTGGGTCGCGACGGCGCTGAAGGCCTCCATCACGCCCCAGACCGTGCCGAGCAGGCCGATGAACGGCGCGCCCGACACGATGGACGCGAGGAAGATCATGTTGGACTCGTAGCGCAGCGTCTGTCGTCCGATCGCCCGCTGGATGGCGTTCTCCGCCTGCTCGAGCCGGGCACGTGGGTTGAGGGTTTGGCCGCGCTCACGTTCGAAGGCCGCGGCTCGCTTGTAGCTCTCAAGCGCGTCGGCGAACACATCGGCGTACGGGATCGAACGCCGCTGCAGCCACGACTCCGGCACGTCGACGAGCGCGCGCTGGTCGCGCAGGTGCATCTCGAACGAGAGGTTCAGCACCCGCAGGCGCCTCAGTTCGGCGTGCTTCCCGAACATCACCGTCCACGCGACGAGGCTGCAGACGCCGAGGCCGAGGACGATCACTTTGTCGATGGTGCCGCATCGTTCGAAGATCTCGATGATGTTGGCGGCAAGGAAGGGAGTGACCGGAAGGAGCGCGGACATTGGTGAGTGCGCGAACAGTTGCCGGCTTTGACAGCGCCGTTCAACGGAAAAGCCCCGCGACGCTCCACCTCCGTGTGAATTCTGTTTGCCGGTGCCGTGCGCGCGGCGTGTCCTCGACTGGAAAGCTCTTCGCCATGTTCCGCCAACGCACCCTCCAGCAGATCGCGCAACGCCGCGGCGTCCTCGCGGGCCGCCGCGCCTTTGTTGGCTTCGACGGTTTCGTCGACACCATCGTCACGCCCGTCGGGCTCCGGCGTGCGCAGGGCGAGGACTTCACGCCGATCGCGACGCTCACCGAGCTCGGCCAGCGCATCCTGGCCGCCGCCGGAAAGAGCACGAACATCGAGCTCTATCCGCGCATGGACAAACTCGGGGGCAACGGACCGATCATGGCCAACGCGCTCCTCGGCGGCGGGCTCGGTGTCACCTACGTCGGAGCGCTCGGCACACCGGTCCATCCGGTATTCGCGGAGATGGCCCGGCGCGCTCGCACCTACTCGCTGTGCGCGGCGGCCAGCACGACCGCGATCGAGCTGCAGGACGGCAAGCTCATGCTCGGCATGATGCGGAGCCTCGATGAGATCACCTTCGCCCGCATCCGCGAGACCGTCGGCGCGGCGCGGCTCGAGGAGGAGATCGCCGGCGCCGCGCTGCTCGCGTTCGTGAACTGGACGATGATCCCGCACATGACCGCGATCTTTAATTCACTCGTCGAGGATGTGCTGCCGCGGCTGCCGGCGGCGCCGGACCGGGTTTTCTTCTTCGACCTAGCCGACCCGGAGAAACGCTCCGTCGACGACCTGCGCGGCGCGCTCGCCGCCATCGCACGCTTCGGCCGCTTTGGCCGCGTGGTCCTTGGGCTGAATCTGAAGGAAGCCCAGCAGGTGGCGGCCGCACTCGGGTTCGCCCAGCCCGGCAAGGACGAGGCGTCTCTGCGCGCCGCCGCCGCCGCCATCCGTGGCAAGCTGGACGTAGCCTCTGTTGTGATCCACCCAACCGAGTCGGCCGCGTGCGCTACGGCCGCCGGCACCGCGTGGGTGCCCGGACCGTTCACGGAACGCCCTCTCATCACGACCGGCGCCGGTGACCACTTCAACGCTGGCTTCGCGACCGGCGCGGTGATGGGCCTCGACCCCGAAGGTTGTCTCGCGCTCGGCGTCTCCACCAGCGGCCACTATGTGCGCACCGGGGAAAGCCCGACGCTCGCGCAGCTCGAAACCTTCCTCGCCAACTGGCGCTGACCGCGGCATCCTCGATTTATGCCTTTGAAGCAAAAACCGGCCGGCCGACTCATCTCGTTCGAGGGATCCGAAGGCTCGGGAAAATCCACCCAGATAGCGCGCCTCGCCGCGCACTTCCAGTCGCTGAAGCGCGAAGTCGTGACCACGCGTGAGCCCGGCGGCACCGAGATCGGCGAGCAGATCCGCAACATCATCGTCCATAACTCCCGCGGCGACGAGATGTGCGCCGAAACGGAACTGCTCCTTTTCACCGCCGCGCGCGCCCAGCTTGTACGCGAGGTCATCGCCCCGGCGCTGCTCCGCGGCGCGCTGGTTCTGAGCGACCGCTTCCTCGATTCGTCGACCGTGTACCAGGGCATCGGCCGCAACCTCGCCGCCGACCCCGTGAACCAGATCAACCGCTTTGCCGTCGGCAACGTGATGCCTGACCTCACGATAGTCCTCGACGTGCCGGAGTCCGTGAGCCTCGCCCGCCTGAAGCAGCGCGCCTCCGATCTGCCCGACCGAATGGAGCGCGAGAACATCGATTTCTACCGCAAGGTGCGTGAGGGTTACCTCGTGCTCGCGCGAAGCATGCCCGAGCGCTTCGTCGTGATCGATGGCACGCGCGATCAGGATTGGATCGAGAAAACAATCCGCGTCGCCGTCACGGAGCGCCTCAAATAGCCGCAGTCCGACGCATGCCCGCCGCCGTTCCTTGGCCGACCCGCCTTGCGGGAACCCCCGCGGTCGCCGTCATCGAGCAGGCGATCGCGCGCCAAAGGCTTTCCCACAGCCTGCTGCTGCAGGGCGAGGACCTGAATGTCCTTACACAGGTCGCGCTCGCGATCGCGGACCGGCTCCTGAATCCGCCGGGAGCCGCCGGGAATTTTCCGCCGGAAAGCCATCCCGATTGCTTCCACCTCCGGCCGACGGGACGCGCGCGGATGATCCGGATCGGCGACGACGCCCGCAGCCCGGCCACCATGCGCGAGTTCATTGCGCGCCTCACCGTGAGCCCCTCGGTCGCGCTCCGCAAAGTTGGTATCGTGCACGAGGCCGACCGCATGAACACCGAGTCGGCCAACGCGTTCCTGAAAACCCTCGAGGAACCTCCCGGGCACTCGACCCTGCTCCTGCTCACGACGAGGCCGCACGCCCTGCTGCCGACTATCCGCAGCCGCGTCCTCACGTTCCGTTTTCCCGGAGCTGGCGCGCCCGTCGCGGCCGACGGTTGGGAAGCCTGGTTGTCGGATTACAAAGCCTGGCTGGAGCGGCTGGTTGAGGGGGTCGGCGGCGATCGCCAGGCTGTCGCGGCGCAGATCATGGGCTTGTACGGACTGGTGGCGCGTTTCGGCGCCGTGCTCGATTTCGCCACGGCGGAGATCTGGAAACAACGCAAGGCCACCTTGCCCGAGGAACTCTCCGAGGACGAGTCGGTCGCGATTGAGACAGGCATCGCCAATGGTCTCCGCACGCGCCTGCTCGCGGAGGTCGAGCGCGCCACGCGCGACTTCGCGCAACCCCGGCTCACCGCCGGCGACGAGCATGTCCGGCGCTCCCTGGTGGCAGCCGTCGCCGAACTCGAGCACCACGGCGGTCTCCTGCGGCTCAATCTCAACGAGTCGACCGCCCTCGAAGGCTTCCTGCTCGCCTCGCTGCGGATCTGGTCGCGCCGTTGACCCGGCCGGGATTCAACGGCCGCGCCCCGGGGAGAACTCCATTCCCTCGATCGCGCCGAGCAGCTGGTTGTAGGCCTCATCCGAGAATCCCTCCCCCATGATCTGCACGTCGACCAGCACGTCGGGCGCGAGTCGAATCTTGCCGACCGACATCACCTTGTAGTTTCCCTTCTCCGTCGGGCGCCCGCGCAGCTTCGGGTCGGTGAAACTGCAATAAAACCCGTAACCCGTGGTCAGCGTGAACTCGCGCGCGTAGGCCTTGCCCTCGACCGACTCCTGCGCGACGCCCTGGCTGTCGGCCTCCACGCGCAGCTTCAGGCGCGCGTTCGTGTCGAAGCGGTCCGTCTCTGGAAACGTCACCGCGAACGTGAGCGCAGCGTTCACCGCCTCTCGCCGCGGCTGCACCGTGAGCGTGAGCTCCGTGGTGTTGCGCGTGGCGGCGGTCCGCCACTCGCCGGGCAGATACAACGTGATCCGGCCGCGGGGCCCGAGGTCGAGTTGCTCGACCTGGGCGGCGAGCGGAGCGGCGAGGAATCCGAGCAGGAGCAGGATGCGACTCATGCGGGCAGCGAAGCGCGTCGCGCGCCCATGGCAACGCCGGGGCTAACCCGGGATTTCCCTTTGACCGCACTTTCGCCGCGGCCTTACCTCGACGGTTTATCTCCGCCATGTCCGCCGCGAAACCGACCATCATCTACACCAAGACCGACGAGGCACCCGCTCTCGCCACCTACTCGCTGCTGCCGATCGTGCAGGCGTTCACCAAGCACGCGGGCATCGCGGTCGAGACGCGCGACATCTCACTTGCCGGCCGCGTGCTCGCGGCGTTCGCGGACCGCCTGCCCTCCCACCAGCGCGTCGCCGACCACCTCTCCGAGCTTGGCGCGCTCACGCTGAAGCCGGAGGCCAACATCATCAAATTACCCAACATCTCGGCCTCGGTCCCGCAGCTGAAGGAGACGATCGCCGAGCTGCAGTCCCACGGTTACGCCGTTCCGGACTACCCCGAGGCGCCTGCGAACGACGCCGAACGCGAGACCAATGCCCGTTACGACAAGGTGAAGGGCTCCGCGGTGAACCCGGTGCTCCGCGAGGGCAACTCTGACCGCCGCGCCCCGAAGGCGGTCAAGGATTACGCGCGAGCCCACCCTCACTCGATGGGAAAGTGGTCGCCGGAGTCGCGCACCAACGTGGCGACGATGGGCGCCGATGATTTCTTCTCCAACGAACGCTCGACCACCCTCGCCGCCGCCACGAACGCCCGCATCGAGTTCGTGGCCGCTGACGGCGCGGTGAAGATCCTGCTGCCGAAACTTTCCCTCAAGGCCGGCGAGATCCTCGACGCCACGTGCATGCGGCGTCGCGCGCTGATCGCGTTCTACGAGCGCCAGATCGCGCGCGCGAAGGCGGAGGGCGTACTCTTCTCCCTGCACCTCAAGGCCACGATGATGAAGGTCTCGGACCCGATCCTCTTCGGCCACGCCGTGCGCGTGTTCTTCAAGGACTTCCTCGCCAAGCACGCGGCCACGGTCGCCTCCCTCGGCGTCGACCTGAACAACGGTCTCGGCGACCTCGTGGAGAAGCTGCAAAAGCTACCGGAAGCCCAGCGCACTGCGATTGAAACGGACCTGAAGGCCGCGCTCGCCGCCGGCCCCGCGGTGGCCATGGTGAATTCCGACCAGGGCATCACCAACCTCCACGTCCCGAGCGACGTGATCATCGACGCGTCCATGCCCGCGATGATCCGCGCCGGCGGCAAGATGTACGACACCCAGGGCAAGCTCGCCGACACTCTCGCGGTGGTCCCCGACAGCTGCTACGCCGGCATCTACCAGACCACGATCGATTTTTGCCGCCGCCACGGCGCGCTCGACCCGCGCACGATGGGCTCAGTGCCGAATGTCGGCCTCATGGCCCAGGCGGCCGAGGAGTACGGCTCCCACAACAAGACCTTCCAGGCCGCCGGCCACGGCGTGATCCGCATCGTCGACGAAGCCGGAAAGACGCTGCTCGAACACCACGTCGAGGAGGGCGATATCTGGCGCGCCTGCCAGACGAAGGACGCCGCGGTGCGCGACTGGGTGAAGCTAGCCGTCAACCGCGCTCGCCTGTCCGCCACCCCGGCCGTCTTCTGGCTCGATCGCCGGCGCGCGCACGATGCCCAGATCATCGCCAAGGTGGAGCGCTACCTGAAGGACCACGACACCAACGGCCTTGACCTCCGGATCCTGCCTCCGGCCGACGCCTGCCACCTCACGCTCGAGCGCATCGTGCGCGGTGAGGACACGATCTCGGTCACCGGCAACGTGCTCCGGGATTACCTCACCGATCTGTTCCCGATCCTCGAGGTCGGCACGAGCGCCAAGATGCTGTCGATCGTCCCGCTCATGAACGGCGGCGGCCTCTTCGAGACCGGCGCGGGCGGCTCGGCGCCCAAGCACGTGGAGCAATTCCTCCAAGAGAATTACCTCCGCTGGGACAGTCTCGGCGAGTTCTTTGCCATCGCCGCCTCCTTCGAGCACTTCGCGATCGTGATGAAACACGCGAAGGCCAAGGTCCTCGCAGACACGCTGGATTCCGCCAACGGCCGATTCCTCGAGCAGGACAAGAGTCCCGGGCGCAAGCTCGGCACGACCGATAACCGCGGCTCGCACTTTTACCTCGCGCTCTATTGGGCGCAGGCGCTCGCCAAGCAGGACGCGGATGCCGAGCTGAAGCGCATTTTCACCCCGGTCGCCGCCGCCCTCGCAGCCAACGAGGCGAAGATTGCCCAGGAACTCATCGCCGTGCAGGGCCGTGCGGCCGACGTCGGAGGCTACTACCAACCCGACGACGCCAAAGCCGCGGCCGCGATGCGCCCCAGCGCGACGCTTAACGCAATCCTGGACGGAGTCTGAGACCGCGCGGCGCCGCGCCGCCCTCCCCATGTCCGGTTCCCGCCAGCCTTGGCCGATGAAATGGATCGTCGTCGCGATCCTGCTCATGGCCGTGCCGTACACGATTATCACGCTGCGATACCGTAAGGAAGCGCCGGCCTTCCAACCGTACGAGGATATGCGGAATCGCGCCAACGTGAGCCGTCTGCTCTCGGCCGGCTATCAGCGAATCACGATTCCTGCACAGCGTCCGGCCGGGCGTACGGGAGTTTCCGGAGGCGCGAAGGTGAATGCCGCGGCGGGAGGTCTTCCGGAAGATCTCCGCTCCACCCTAGTCGAGGCCCCGCGCCTCCCGGTCGAGATCACCACCGTCACGGCCGCCGCGACCGCCAGCGCGCTCACACCGTATCAAATCGAACTGACCTGCTCGCTGCCCGACGACCGGCACCAACTGGGCGGCGCCGAACTCTACCTGAGGGGCGACACCCTGGTCCTCACGCCAACTCTCGAACGCGTGGGTGGAGACCTCCTCACGCGGGCGCGGCAAGCCGCCGTGCTATTGACGATTCCGGCCGGCACCCTGCGCGCGGGCACGCATCGGGTGATTCTGGCCGGAGAAAAAACCTCCCGCGCCTGGACACTGGAAGTCAGGTGATTGAATGGCGGCGAGTGGAAGCCGCGAATGAATCTCGGGATTAGCTTCGCTGGTTTAGTTTGAACAGAAGGCCGGGAAGTTCGGGGAACCTCACGCTTGATCACCCTCTCTGCGTTCATCTGCGCGATCCGCGAAATCTTCGGTCCAAGTTCGCTGTCTCGGAAACCGCCTTCGGCCTTCATGAGAGTTCCGTCATGGTCCGCGGCAAACGGACGCGGCTACACCGGATGACTTTCGTCCGGGGATACAGGACCGACTTTCGTCACGAAACGCGTGCGGTGTAGCCGAGGGCGCCTCCCTCGGATCGACGAAAACTCGTTCCGACAATTCCCACTCACTCCCCATCGCTTTCCCTTGTCCCTCCCAGCGCGAAGTAGTCCGCACGACGCTTCGGTTGAGGCAGAGCCGCGCTGGGTCCGTCCGTGGTCACTCACTCGCGGAGGCGATTCGGAATCACGGCCGAGCCGTGCGGTTTGTTTGAACAGGAGGCCGGGAAGCTCGTGAGACTCACACTCGATCACCCTCTTTACATTCATCCGCGATAGTCGCGAAACCCGCGATTCAAGTTCGCAACCTCGGAAACCGCCTTCGGCCGTTTGATCGCCCGAATGGTCCGGGGTCGCCGGACCCAGGCTACAAACGAACCGCATTTATCCGTGTCGATTTATGTCCATCCGTGGTTACTCACCCGCGGAGCTATTCGGAAGCGCCTCGCGCCCCTTATGGCGGACATCCTGCACGAGGCTTCGGTTGCGGCGGAGCCGGGCTGGGGCCATCCGCGGTTACTCACCCGCGGAGCGAATCGGGAGCACCTTCCGCCGCCCTGCCCTGCGTGGCGCGGCTATTGACGCGCCGCGCGCGTTGCCCGACAACTCGCGCGCGATGAGCACGAGCAACGGAAACGGCCAGAACGGCCAGCCTGCCCAAGTCCCGGCGACCGCGACGACGATCAAGCCGACGGACCTGCGTGGAATCCTGAAGTACGTGCCTCGCTTCCAGGGGCAGATCTTCGTGATCTCCCTCGATGGGCCGGTCATAGCTGACGACAACTTCGGCAATCTGCTGGTCGACATCGCGGTGCTCCGCTCGCTTGGCATCAAGCTCGTGCTGGTCCACGGCATCAGCCACCAGCTCCGGGAACTTTCCGCGCTGCGCGGCGTGCCCATCACCAACGCCGACGGCACCGGCGTCACCGACGCCGCCACACTCGATTTGGCGGTCCGCGCCTCGTCCCGCGTCTCGCACGCTTTGTTCGAGGGCCTCACGCAGAATCAACTCAAGTGCGCGATCACCAACGCGGTGCGGGCGCTGCCCACCGGCATCATCAAAGGCGTCGACCAGCAGTTCACCGGCAAGGTCGACCGCATCGACAAGGACTTTATCCTCGAGCTGATCGACCGGCAGATCGTGCCGGTGGTCCCGCCGATCGGATTCGGCCCGGACGGCAAATCGCTGCGCGTCAATTCCGACCTGCTCGCCGCCGAGCTGGCCGAGGCCCTGCACGCGACGAAGGTCGTGTACCTCGCCGTCGATTTCCAGCCCCGGCGCGGCGGCGAGGTGCGGCGTGAGATCTCGATCGCGGCCCTCAGCCGCCTCATGCAGGAGGAGCCCCATCGGCTCGCCGACGAATCGCGCAGCAAGGCGATCCACGCCATCAAGGCGATCGAGACCGGCACGCCGCGCGTCCACATCCTCGACGGCCGCGTGTTCGACGGACTGCTCAACGAGGTTTTCTCCAACGAGGGAGTCGGCTCGCTCGTCTACGGCAACGACTACCAGCAGATCCGGCGCGCGCGGAAGAGCGACGTGCGGATGATCTACAACCTCACACGCAACGCGGTGCGTCGCGAGGAGCTCGTCCATCGCACGCAGCAGGCGATCGAGAAAAACATCGATCACTTCTTCGTGTTCGAGATCGACGAGAACATCATCGCCTGCGTCACGCTGTACTTCTACCCCGACCGCCCGCTGATGGCCGAGGTAGGCTCCCTGTACGTGATGCCATTCTACAACAACCGCGGCATCGGACGGAAGATGGTCGAGTACGCCGGCATGGTCGCGAAGGAACGCGGCGCCGACACGCTGCTCGCACTTTCGACGCAGAACTTCGGTTTCTTCACCAACGTGTGCGGCTTCGAGGAGACTTCGAAGGAGATCCTCCCCGAAGCGCGCCTGCGGACCTACGAGGAAAGCGGCCGCAACGCGAAGGTGATGGTCAAGCGCCTGTGACCGGAACGTACGCCCGGACGACGGTCTTCGAACAAAAGACCGGTATGGCCGGGAGGATTAACTCACGGTTCCTCATCCGCGGTATCCGTTAAATCCGCGGTTAGAATCGCGGAGCCTCACGGAAAAACCTTGGGTCTTAGCGGTTTCAGCAGGGTCCGCGGCGGGCGGCCGCGGCTAAACTAAACCAGGCGGACGAACCGCGTCTGAATTCCGAGTTGTCCGCGCGTCCCGCGCCTGCCCTTCAAAGGCTCGGCGAAGGAAAGGAGAAACCTCTTTTCGGAAACTCCCTCCACCCGCGCCTCAGTACCTTTCGTGCCTTCGGTGTGTTTGGTGGTGGCCTACTGATCCGTGTCGATCCGTGGTTGTTCCTCGCGGAGCGATACCGGGCCGCGTCGCAAAAACAGACCTTTTATCAGGACGTTCGCGTCGGAGTGATCTTTGATCCGCGCGGAAGTCGGACCCTCACCGCACCTCGGCGACCACTTGCACCTCGACGGTGGTGCCG